>NZ_SCOH01000016.1 GCF_005503445.1 Chitinivorax sp. B
CATTTAAGGTTATGCCACAACGCTGGATTGTAGAGCGCAGTTTCGCTTGGTTGGAAAAACATCGGCGGCTGTGGAAGAACTGTGAGCGGCAGTTGAATACCAGCTTGCAGTTCATCCATCTCGCCTTCTTGGCTCTATTGCTCAAAAGACTTTGAACAGGCTCTTATAACGCAGGGAAGTATTCAGCCTCTTCGGCCACAGATGGCAATATGATCACCCAGAAAGTGTCATTGGGTGAGCTGCCATTTGCGGCCGGCTTGCAAAGCATTTCGTCATTCTCCCGCCACTTCACGTTAATGGGGGCTGGGCGTTTGGAAATCATGCTGCACTATGGCTATAAGGCAGGCAATAATCCGAAATCGATCTACGATCCGGCGTTCAATTTTTATTCCAGCCTGGAAGTATCGGCCATTGCCCCTTCGTCGGATGGTTCTCAAACCCGTCGTTTCGATGCGTTTGAAATCGCTCGTCCAGGTGGCAATATTGGCAGTTTTGCCGAAGGAACCGGCAGCATGTTCGTGTCCTTCGAGAACTTTGGCAATTCCGCCATGGATGTGATGTTGACGGATTTCTCCCGCGTCAATATCGCCAATGCCCAGTGGGGACAGCCCGTACCTGAACCAGAAACCTACGCCATGATGTTGGCTGGCCTGGGGGTGGTGGGTTTTGCCATCCGCAAGCGTCGCCGTGCGATGGCGGATATTGGTTGATGTATTAGGACTGTGTTGATGTGGTGGGTTTTACGGGTCGCCTGACTGATGGCAGGCGGCCCGTTTTTGCTTAGGCGCTCAGTAATTCACGCAGCACATACGGCAGAATGCCGCCGTGTTTATAGTAATCCACCTCGATTGGCGTATCGATGCGGCACAGTACCGGAATGGATTGCTTGCTGCCATCGGCGCGAGTGATCACCAGAGTCAAGTCCTGCTGTGGTTTCAAATCAGCAGTGACACCGATCACGTCGAAGGTTTCACCGCCGGTCAGGCCAAGCGATTCGACGCTGTCCGTGCCTTTGAACTGCAACGGCAGTACGCCCATGCCAACCAGGTTGGATCGGTGAATGCGTTCAAAGCTTTTTGCACACACGGCCTTGATTCCCAACAGTTGTGTGCCCTTGGCGGCCCAGTCACGGCTGGAGCCGGTGCCATATTCCTCCCCGGCAAAGACAACCGTAGGAACACCGCGTTGCTGATAGGCTTGTGCCGCTTCGTATACCGTCGTCTGTTGCCCGTCCAGCACCGTGAAACCGCCTTCCACACGGCTTCCGTCTTCCTTTGGTGGTAGCATCAGGTTCTTCACGCGAACGTTGGCAAATGTACCGCGCACCATCACGTCATGGTTGCCGCGGCGCGAGCCGTAGCTATTGAAATTGAGCGGCGTCACACCTTGTTCCTGCAGCCATTTGCCGGCTGGCGTGACTGGCTTGAAGCTACCCGCCGGGCTGATATGATCGGTGGTGACCGAATCGCCTAGAATCAACAAGGGTTTGGCGCCCACAATATTACCAATGCTGCCGGGCTGCATTCCAAACTGATCAAAGAATGGTGGTCTGGCAATATAGGTGGAGGCTGGCCAGGAATAGACCTGCCCGGTGGGGGCGGGGATCGCATTCCATAGATCATGATCCTTGGTGAAATCGCCATAAAGTGCCCGGAACACGGACGGGTTCATGGCGTAATGCATCAGCTTGTGGATCTCATCGCTACTTGGCCAGATGTCGCGCAAGTAGACGGGTTGGCCTTCCTTGCTGGTACCCAAGGGTTCCTGATCCAGATTGATGTTCACGCGCCCGGCAATGGCAAACGCGACCACCAGTGGCGGGCTGGCCAGGAAGTTGGCGCGTAGGTTGGGGTGGATGCGTGCTTCGAAGTTGCGGTTGCCAGACAGCACGGCAGCACAGACCAGGTCATGACCGGTGATGGCTTCATTGATTTCAGGTAGCAAGTCGCCCGCATTGCCGATACAGGTGGTACAGCCATAGGCGGCAATGTTGAAACCAAGTTGGTCCAGATAGGGTTGCAGGCCGGTTTCCTTCAGGTATTCGGTCACCACGCGAGAACCAGGGCCAAAGCTGGTCTTGATGCGTGGATTGACCGTCAGGCCTTTTTCAACGGCTTTCTTTGCCAATAACCCGGCGGCCAATAACACACCAGGGTTAGAGGTATTGGTGCAACTGGTGATGGCTGCAATCAGCACATCGCCACTGGCAACGTCGATGCCTTCCTTTTTGGTGGCATGTCGTTCACCAAGCTTGTTGGCTGGTTGATTGAAACCATTTTCCGCCACTGGTTTGCTGAACAGGGTGTTGAAACTGTCTTTCATTGCTGGCAGCGGAATGCGGTCCTGCGGGCGCTTGGGGCCGGCCAGTGAAGGCACAATGGTGGACAGATCAAGCTGCAGTGTCTTGCTGTACTGGATATCACCTGCTTTGGGCATGCCAAACAGGCCCTGGGCTTTGAAGTAGGCCTCAAATGTCGCGATTTCCTGCTCCTGTCGGCCAGTACCACGCAGATAGTCGATGGTTTTTTCATCGACTGGGAAAAAGCCCATGGTGGCGCCATATTCCGGGGCCATATTACCGATGGTGGCGCGGTCGACCACGGTCAGACTGGCAGCACCTTCGCCAAAGAATTCGACAAACTTGCCTACTACTTTTTCACGACGCAACAGCTCAGTGACAGTCAGGACCAGATCAGTCGCCGTGATGCCTTCATTCAACTTGCCTTTCAGTTCTACGCCAACCACATCCGGTGTCAGGAAATATACCGGCTGCCCGAGCATGCCGGCTTCGGCTTCGATGCCACCCACGCCCCAGCCAACCACGCCCACCCCGTTGATCATAGTGGTATGGCTATCTGTGCCGACCAAGGTATCCGGGAATGCCACGCCATCGCGAATCTGCACGCCCCGGAACAGATATTCCAGATTCACCTGATGCACGATGCCAATGCCAGGTGGTACGATCTTGAATGTATCAAACGCCTGCATGCCCCATTTCATGAACTGATAGCGCTCGGCATTGCGTTGGAACTCCAGTTCCATGTTCAGGCGCAGGGCTTGCGGGCTGCCTTGATGATCGATCATCACGGAATGGTCGACCACCAGATCCACCGGGACTAGCGGCTCAATGACTTTGGGGTTCTTGCCCATGCTGTGTGCCACGTTTCGCATGGCGGCCAGATCGGCCAATAAAGGAACGCCTGTGAAATCCTGTAGGACCACGCGCGCTACCACAAACGGAATTTCATCCACTCGCTCGACAGTGGGCTGCCAGTTGGCCAACTGCCGTATATGGGCTTCGGTCACTTTTTTGCCATCGCAGTTACGCAGTACGGATTCGAGCACCAGACGAATCGATACTGGCAGCTTCGAGACTGGGCCGATACCGGCGGCTTCGAGTGCGGGTAGCGAATAATAAGCGAGGGGGGGGGCTGCGGGAATCGTCAGGATCTGACGGGTATTGAAAAGGTTGTGGCGCATGATGACTCCGGAAAGGTGGACGGGAGATAACCGGCCTGCTCGATGACCCTGTCTGCATGGCAGATCAAACTCAGTCGGGTGGCCCAACCGTGTGGATAGCTGGGTATGGGGATTGTTCAAGGAATTTCAAGCGCGGATTTTGCGCCATGCCCCATTATAGGTTGCCTTCAGTTTGCGTGTGGTGGCTAGTCAGGGCTATAAAATCAATAGCTTGGTGTTTATTTGGCACTGTTCTCCAGCCATTGGCAAAACGCCTCGATGGCTGGGTCGTTCATCATTGCTCGCGGCACCACCCAGCAATAGCCTCGGACTGGTACACGTGGGGTGGGAAGTGGGGCGATCAGTCCGCCAGTGGCGATTTCCGATTGCATCATCGGCAATGGCCCCAATACCACGCCGAGGCCATCCATGGCGGCTTGCAGGGCTAGGTAGAAATGATCAAAGTGTTGGGTACGGGCAGGTTTCAGATCCGGTACCCCTGCCAAGGTCAGCCAGCGTTGCCAGGCGGTGGGGCGGGTGTCAGCTTGCAATAGCGTGTGTCGGGCAAGATCGGCCGGGATAGTCACTGGCAGCCGCGCCAGCAAGGTTGGGCTGCACAAGGGCAGTTCCCATTCTTCAAGAAACGGTTTGGCGATATAGCCTGGCCAGTCGCCGGGCCAACGTCGCAGGGCAATGTCGAATGGGCTTTCCAGTCGACCCACGTCGCGATCGGAGGTCATCAGTCGCAGTTCGATATCTGGAAACTGCTGCTGAAACTGCGGCAACTGTGGTAGCAACCAGTGCATGGCCAACGTTGGAGTGGAATTGATCACCAGCCGGCGTTGCACATTGGGTTGCATCAGTTGCGCGGTGGCGTTGGCGATGATGTCCAAGCCATCCTGCACCTGTACCAGATAGCGCCAGCCGACATCGGTGAGTTTGACGCGGCGACCGGTGCGTTCGAACAGCTTGACGCCAAGCCAGTCTTCCAGCTGCTTGATCTGTTTGCTCACAGCACCATGTGTGACGAACAGCTCGTTCGCTGCTGCGGAAAAACTGCCTAACCTAGCTGCTACCTCGAAAGTTCGCAGCGCGTTGAGGGGAGGGATATGATTGTTCATCCTGTGATTTTAACTCACAAGGGATGTGGCAATTACTCGTTTGTGTATCTAAGCGTATGGGCGTAATCTACACGCCGATTAAAAGGCTTTGCTGCACTGCATTCGCACGTAGGCAAGCCAATGCCGATCAACCATCAAATTGAAGGTCAACATCATGCTTGAAGCTTATCGCCAACATGTTGCCGAGCGTGCGGCGCTTGGGATTCCCGCCCTGCCGCTGAATGCGCAGCAAACTGCCGATCTGGTCGAACTGCTGAAGAACCCGCCGGCTGGCGAGGCGGAATTCCTGGTCGATCTGATCACTAACCGTGTACCGCCGGGTGTGGATGATGCTGCCAAGGTCAAGGCTTCTTACCTGGCCGCCGTAGCATTCGGTACTGAAGCTTGCCCGCTGATCAGCCGTGAAAAAGCAACTGAACTGTTGGGCACGATGCTGGGTGGCTACAACGTCAAGCCGTTGATCGAGCTGCTGGCAGATGCTGCTGTAGGCGCCATCGCTGCAGAAGGTCTGAAAAAGACCCTGTTGATGTTTGATTACTTCCACGATGTGAAGGAACTGGCCGACAAGGGCAATGCACACGCCAAGGCAGTGATCCAATCGTGGGCAGATGCTGAATGGTTCACCAACCGTCCGGAACTGGCCAAGAAAATCACCCTGACCGTGTTCAAGGTGACTGGCGAGACCAACACCGATGACCTGTCCCCAGCGCCGGATGCGTGGTCCCGCCCTGACATTCCGCTGCATGCATTGGCGATGTTGAAAAACCCGCGCCCTGGTATTGAGGCTGATGAAGCAGGTAAAATCGGCCCGATCAAGCAATTGGCTGCACTGCAAGCCAAAGGCCATCAGATTGCTTACGTTGGTGACGTAGTCGGTACCGGTTCTTCCCGTAAGTCGGCAACCAACTCGGTGTTGTGGTTCACTGGTGACGACATTCCGTTCGTACCCAACAAGCGCTTTGGCGGTTTCTGCTTCGGCACCAAGATCGCGCCGATTTTCTTCAACACCATGGAAGATGCTGGTGCACTGCCTGTTGAAGTGGATGCGGGCAAAATGGATATGGGCGATGTGATCGACTTCTACCCATACGAAGGTAAGGTTGAGAAGAACGGTGAAGTGATTGCCCAATTCGCACTGAAGTCTGATGTGTTGTTGGATGAAGTCCGTGCTGGTGGTCGTATTCCGCTGATCATCGGTCGTGGCCTGACTGCCAAGGCGCGTGAAGCACTGGGTCTGCCGGCTTCCACCGTATTCCGTCTGCCGCACGATCCTGCAGATTCCGGCAAGGGCTTCTCGCTGGCACAAAAGATGGTTGGTCGCGCCTGTGGTCTGCCAGAAGGCAAGGGCGTGCGCCCTGGTACTTACTGCGAGCCGAAGATGACGACCGTGGGTTCGCAAGATACCACTGGGCCGATGACCCGCGACGAGCTGAAGGATCTGGCTTGCCTGGGTTTCTCGGCTGATCTGGTCATGCAATCTTTCTGCCACACTGCAGCGTATCCGAAGCCTGTTGATGTGAAGATGCACCATGAACTGCCAAACTTCATCTCCAGCCGTGGCGGCGTTGCGTTGCGTCCGGGTGATGGTGTGATCCACAGCTGGTTGAACCGCCTGTTGATGCCGGATACCGTGGGTACCGGTGGCGATTCGCACACCCGCTTCCCGATCGGTATTTCCTTCCCGGCTGGTTCTGGTTTGGTGGCGTTTGCTGCTGCTACCGGAGTTATGCCGCTGGATATGCCGGAATCCGTACTGGTCCGTTTCAAGGGTGAAATGCAGCCTGGCGTGACCCTGCGCGATCTGGTCAATGCGATTCCGCTGTATGCGATCAAGGCGGGTCTGTTGACTGTTGAGAAGAAGGGTAAGAAGAACATCTTCTCCGGCCGCATCCTGGAAATTGAAGGTTTGCCAAAGCTGAAGGTTGAGCAGGCATTCGAGCTGTCCGACGCATCTGCAGAGCGCTCCGCAGCCGGTTGTACTGTGCATTTGGATGAAGAACCGATCATCGAATACATGAAGTCCAACATCACCCTGATGAAGTGGATGATTGCGAATGGTTACGCTGACGCACGCACCCTGGAGCGCCGCATCAAATCGATGGAAGCCTGGATTGCCAAGCCGGAACTGCTGCAGCCGGATGCCGATGCAGATTACGCTGCAGTGATCGAGATCAATCTGGCTGACATCAAGGAGCCGATCGTTGCTTGCCCGAACGATCCAGATGATGTGAAGACGTTGTCTGAGGTTGCTGGCGACAAGATCGATGAAGTGTTCATCGGTTCGTGCATGACCAACATCGGCCACTTCCGTGCAGCTTCCAAGCTGTTGGAAGGCAAGAGCGACATCCCGGTTCGCCTGTGGGTTGCGCCACCGACCAAGATGGACGCGCAACAGCTGACTGAAGAAGGTCACTACGGCGTGCTGGGCCGCACAGGTGCACGGATGGAAATGCCAGGTTGTTCGCTGTGTATGGGTAACCAAGCACAAATCCGCAAGGGCTCCACCGCGTTCTCCACTTCCACCCGTAACTTCCCGAACCGTCTGGGCCTGGATACCCGGGTGTACCTGGGCTCCGCCGAATTGGCGTCGGTCTGCTCCATGCTGGGCAAAATCCCGACCTATGAGGAATACATGGCCAACATCGGTGTGATCAACAAGAATGCCGATCAGGTTTACCGTTACATGAACTTCAACGAGATCAAAGAGTATCAAGATGTCGCTGATACCGTTGCAGTGAAGTAACACGCTACTGGCCATTGGCAAATGAAGCGGCCCGCATAAGCGGGTCGTTTTGTTTTGATTGCTGTGATCATTGACTATCGGTGGTGATATGCGTGAAGGCCGTCACCGAATTTTATAGTTGAATGCCTTCAAACGAATGTTGAATGGCTGTGATGAGGGATGATTTGCTGGGTGAATAGCAGGAACGAGTCCATGGCAAACGGTTGCTGTGGGTTGCAATGCTGACATTGGCAGTTTGCTGAGCCAGCGTAGCGCAGTAGGAAAATGGTCCACTTTTCAAATAGTGCCTTAATCGGGTAAAGCCAGTCGGAAGGGTAAAGTTCAAGCATTGGGCTTTAGTTGGAAAAATTGACCAAGGTAATCAGTGAGGCAGGCGTGATCGAGAAGCTCGAAATCAATCATCTCAGAACCCTTGATGCTTTATATAAGTTTGGAAACATATCCCTGGCTGCGGAATATCTCAGTGTCTCTCAGCAGGCAATCAGCCTTCAACTCAAGAAAATAAGAGTGGTTTTGGGGGATCACCTGTTTGTTCGAACCGGGCATGGTATGGTACCAACGCCTTACGCTAAGCTGATTGAACCCCATGTTCTCAAGGTGCTGATTCACCTCAATGAAATACCACTACCTGATTCCATTCTGCCTGGCAGGATGGAAAGGACATTGGTGATATCTGCAACCGACTATACACAAAAGGTCATTGTGGGAGAGTTGATCAAGGATCTGAGAGCATCTGCGCCAAAGGTGAAAGTCATTGTCACCAATATTGAAAGTGCCAATTTAATCAGGAAGATGCATCAAGGTGAAATTGACCTGACATTCACAGTGAGTGGATATGTGCCTGAGGGGTTGATTTCAGAGACCTTGTTTTTCGAGAGGTACCGCTGTGTTTCAGCGGATAAGGCTATCTTGTCTGGCGATTGTCTGTCGCTGGCGGAGCTTGTGAAACATGACTTTGTCGTCACATCACCAGGCATCGCCAGCTTTAAGGGGTCGGCAGACACCTGGTTTGAACAGCAGGGGTTTCATCGGAATGTGGTGCTCTCGGTACCCTCATTTTTTATGGCACAAGCATACTTGAAACAGTCAGATCTGGTGGGATTTCTTCCGTCCCGTCTTTTGCCGTGTGACGGGTTGTTTGACATCCCACTGGAGAAGTACCCTCCGGGATATGAAGTCGTGGCGGCGTATCACCCCAGTGCCAAAAGCGATCCATTTCTGAAATGGTTGCTTGATAGAGTTGGTCAATGCTTTATTGGGTCAACATAGCAAGGCTTGTATCAGTAACAAGCTTGTATTGATGGATCAGGTCTACCTGTATCGGTACGCTGACCGAACGTTTCCATACCGATTTCAGAGGCACTCATGAGTATCAAACATATCAATCCAACCACACTTTATGATGGTGCGCCATTTGGCATGTCTCAGGCTACGATTGAAACAGACAGTGGGTTGGTGTTTGTTTCAGGGCAGGTCGATTGGGACACCAATTATCAGGTCAAAAATGGCAGTATCGAAGTACAGGCAGAAGCCGCTGCAAAAAACCTGCTTGCCGTATTGGCTGCGGCAAACGCTTCTGCCGATCAGATACTGCAGTTGCGTGTCTATGTCAGGGGAGAACTGAGCGATCACATGGAAAAAGTTGTCCCGGTACTCGTCAAGTATTTGGGGGTATCGCGCCCTGCATTGACTGGGATTGGAGTTGCATCTTTGGCATCACCGGATACGTTAATTGAAATTGAAGCGGTGGCGAAAGTATCAAAACAGTCAGTTGCTTGATACCCATCGACTATCTCAAAAGCCATACTCCATATGTTGCCGCACAATATGCCTGATTCCGTCGGTCGAGCCAGATAGCGGGTGAACTTAATTGGGCAGACGAACATGTCTTGCCCCGTACAGAAACAGCCTGTCAGTCAGGCTTTTTTAGGGGCGTGGACAACGTCAGAGGGATTATGTCCGTGCTGTTATGGGTTTTTGATGTGATCAGCCAGGTAATCAATCAGCACGCGCACACTTGGAATCAGCCCCCGCCTGGACGGAAATACCGCATGCACGATACCGGTGGTGGGTGTCCAGTCGGGCAGAATATCGATCAGTTCGCCACTGGCCAGTTCGTCTTCCACTACCATACAGGGTAGTTGGACAACACCCACGCCGCGTAAAGTGGCCCGCTTCAAGGCAGTCATGTCATCGGTAACATAGCGGGGTTGATACAGAACCCGCGCCTTGGCGCCATCAGGGCCGTTCAATTGCCAGCAATGCTCACGATGCGTTCCCCAATCCAGGCTGGGCAAGGTATTCAGGTCAGCAGGGTGTTTGGGGGTGGAATATTTTTCAAGTAATGATGGGCTGGCCACCAGCCGTTGCGGGCTATCAGCCAGATGGCGCATGACCAGATCGCTGTCTTCAAGTGGTGGAAAGCGAACCCGCAGCGCAATATCCAACCCTTCTGCCAACACGTCAACCGGCCGATTGATAGCCTCCAGTAGTACCGTCACTTTCGGATAATCCACCATGAACTGGCCGACCAGTTCACCAATCCGGTAATGCAACAACGTGGTTGGGCAGCTTAACCGGATGACGCCTTGGGGCTCGGACTTGGTGCGCTCAATCACTTCTCTGGCGGATTCCACTTCAACCAGTACGGCCTGGCAACGGCTATAAAACGCCTGGCCGGTTTCCGTGACTGAAAAGTGCCGGGTGGAGCGATTCAGCAAACGTACATCCAGCCGCTCCTCCAGTAAGGCAATGCGCCGACTGAGCTTTGACTTGGGCATGTTCAAAGCCCGGCCTGCTGGTGCGAAGCCGCCATGCTCCACGACTTGCGCAAAATAAAACAGATCGTTCAGGTCATCCATCATCGTTCACAAAATAGAACACTGAGGTCGATTTTACAGGTCTAGCGCGAACAGTGTTGCGAAATTAATATTTCTCCATCAACAGGAGGCACATCATGAAACAAGTTCTTGGCATCTACAGCGCACCGCATCCACACTGGGTTGGGGATGGTTTTCCGGTCCGGACATTGTTCTCATATCACGCATTTGGTAAACATATCAGTCCCTTCCTGCTGTTGGACTACGCAGGCCCGGCAAACTTCGCGCCAACCAGCCAGCAACGAGGTGTTGGACAACATCCCCATAGAGGAATGGAAACGGTTACAATAGTGTATCAGGGCGAACTTCAACACCGCGATTCAACCGGTGCTGGGGGCGTGATTGGACCGGGGGACGTGCAGTGGATGACCGCTGCCTCGGGCATCATGCATGAAGAATTTCATTCAGTACCGTTCTCGCAATCAGGTGGAAACCTGGAGATGGTACAGCTTTGGGTCAACCTGCCTGCGAAGCACAAGATGGACCGCCCTGGTTACCAAAACTTGTTGAATGCCGATATTCCCAACATTTCACTTCCCCATGGGGCTGGGCAGTTGCGGGTAATTGCCGGTCAATATGGTACTGCCCGTGGGCCAGCACATACCTTCACCGAAATGGATGTTTGGGATGTCCGGGTCAAGGCAGGCAATACAGTTACATTCCCCGTTCCTTCTGGTCGCAATACTTCATTGGTGCTGCTACATGGCTCGGTATTGATTAACGCAACATCGGTGGTAAATGAAGGCCAGTTTGCAATGCTTAGCCAGACGGGTGAGGAATTCACACTGCAGGCGAATACTGACGCGGTATTTCTCATACTCAGCGGCGCACCGATTGATGAACCCATTGTGGGGCAGGGGCCTTTTGTCATGAACACCGAGGCAGAAATTCGTCAGGCCATGTACGACCTGAGACAAGGTGCATTTGGCCGTCTCGCCGAACCTGCGTAACTCACGAAAGCTATTTTTGTTTCATCTTTTTCCGTGCCACATTGTGATGTGTGGCGCAATTTCAACCCCACGTTAACTTAATAAAGAGGAATTTCTCATGTCAACAACCTATAAAAGACTGGATAAAAACGACGCGGCCGTATTGCTGGTTGACCATCAAGCCGGTTTGCTCTCGTTGGTGCGTGATATCGAGCCGGACAGATTCACCAACAACGTACTGGCGTTGGCTGATCTCGCTAAGTACTTCAAGCTGCCGACCATTCTGACTACCAGCTTCGAAAACGGCCCAAATGGCCCGCTGATGCCCGAACTGAAAGCACTCTTCCCGGAAGCGCCCTTCATTGCTCGCCCAGGTCAGATCAACGCTTGGGATAATGAAGACTTCGTCAACGCAGTCAAGGCAACTGGCAAAAAGCAACTGATCATCGCCGGTGTGGTGACTGAAGTATGTGTAGCCTTCCCGGTACTCTCCGCACTGGAAGCGGGTTACGACGTTTTCGTCGTGACTGACGCATCCGGTACGTTCAACGACATCACTCGCCAAGCAGCATGGGATCGTATGTCAGCAGCCGGTGCACAGTTGATGAGCTGGTTCGGGCTGGCAGGTGAGTTGCATCGCGACTGGCGTAACGATGTGCAAGGGCTTGGTACTTTGTTTGCCAATCACATTCCGGACTATCGGAATCTGATGACTAGTTTCAGTGCACAAAATGCTAAAGCGTGAAATCGATTTCTAATTTAGATTTTGACTAAGCGATGGGATACAGATCCATATGGATCTGTATCCCATTTTCTTTAGCAAATACTGGGAAGCTGTCTTGAAAACTGAACTACGAGAGCATCCAGCGTGCCTGAACATGAATCGTGGCGGAGAGGATGAGCCATTTGCGCCATGTGCAGGTTCATGCGGCCAACGTGCATGACACTCACAAGATCAAGGATGGCTTTGTCCGTTACTGAAACGGTGGGGAAGCGGGCGTTTGCCTGGCTGAGCAGTTTTCGGCGGCTGGCTAAGGATACGAGGTGCTGACGGCGACGGCCGAAAATTCCGTGCCCATGCTCAACATGATACTTGCCAAATTGCGATGGCATTACCTAGTGTAGTGTTTCACGTAGATTGCGACTGATAAAAGTGATGGATTTCTCGACGAACCGAGGCGCAAACCACATCAATAGCGAGCTATGGCGAGGATTTGTAACGAAGAGTCGGCATGAAGGACACACTTTTATGTCTCAAGAAAAGTGAAACACTACACCAGGCAGCTTCTTGGATGCGGGATTGATTCAGGCTGTGTTACTGGATTTCTTCGGGTTTCACGATCACCCAGTTTTTGTCGGCAGTAACGGGTTGACTCAATGCAGCCTGTTTCTTGGCTGCATCTTCCCACCAACTTTGCATTTGTGGCATGTACTTGGCTTTGCGGTTGACCCACAGGCGCATACCGCCTTTTTCTACATCCACACCGTTCAATAACATATAGCCATCTGACAATGGGGTATCACCGCCAACCAGAATGGGTTTTTTCCATTGATCGATCCAACCGTGGATGGTGCCAAGCTTGCCTTCGTACCAGGTCATTGGGTTAACAAGGTATGGAGTCAGTTCCAGTTGCTGATTGCGGGCCTGGTCGTATTTGCCCTTTTTGATCTGCATGCGAGATGTAGTCAGCTCGCCGGTTTTGCGGTCTTTCAGCAGTAGATTCACACCCAGCACGTTTTGCGGCCTGGCGTTGTAGCCGTATTTCGGGTCAGCGGCGACCATGCGGACCAGTTCTTCACTAGCGGCAGTCATCACATAGACTTCGATACCATTTTCTTGCAGCTTGTTGTACAGCTCTTGCATGCCCGCGAAGGGTTTGGGCGGATTGACGGTACCGTTGACGAGCTTGTCACCCTGGTAGTATTGGATGGGAACGGGCTTGTCGTAAGCCATCAGTTCATCCACGTAACCTTTGAGTTCTTTGAGGGTGAACCCGGAAAACACCTGGGCAACCCAGGGGTAGCAGACCAGATCGTCGATTTCACACAGGCGGAAATAGTAGGAATTCAGGCTTTCCTTGCTTGTATCAGTATCCTTGAACGGGATCAGTTTGAGCGATGGGTCAAGTTTGTCGCGGGTCAGCACACCTTTCATTTCCAAAAACGGTAGCAGGGATTCTTCCAGATCGTAGCGATAGCTGGTGTTGTCCATATCGAATACGGCATAGGCGCCTTTGTTGGCATGTTGCTTGATCAGGACATTCAGCTTGTTGGCCGCTTCAGTTGGCCAGTGTTTCAGATCGGTGGCGTGGGCGCCCAGGCTCAAACTAGTCAGCAGGACAAGGGACGCAAGGCGGGAGGGAATGGACATAAATGGCTTTCTTCTTATATGAACCCGATTGGGAGGTCCACTATTCTAATGACAGATTTGATTTTTAAAAGTATCTGATATGTATTGAATTGAGATTGAATAGAGTTGATCAATTGCGAATTGATTAATTTAAATGTTGAAGCGGACACGCTGCAGTGTGCAGGTGTCCGTAGAAACAAGTGATTGGTAATAGAAGGCCAATGTTGTGGTATGGCTGGCAAAATGCAAGGTCAAGCAGTTTGCTATGGCTGTTGACCTGCTCCGGTCAGTTTATCTCCCTGTGTTGGCCATGCTATCCAGTCGGGTCAAAATTTTGTTGGCTGCAATCAATCGTGGTGCAATGGGGTAGCTCTTGTTGGCCAGAATCACGATGCCAATTTTCCTGGCGGGGATATAGGCAACATAGGCTGCAAAGCCGTTGGTGGAGCCGGTTTTGTTGATGAGTGCATTCGTTGTCGGTGGCTGCGGTGGTGTCAACTGGGTGGCTGGGTTGGCATTGAAGATCATGGTGTCACCGTTGCCTGACTGGAGTTGCTCCAGCTTCACTGGGTAAGGATACTGTTCCCAGATCAGGTCCTGCGTAATGTCGCCTGATTTGAAATAGCCAGTATGGGTGGCATCAATGGCGCGTTGCAGGGGGGTATCAATCTTGTTGACCTGCATATTGGCATCGACGAAGCGAATCATGTCTGCCGCACTGGCTTTCATACTATAGGCCTCAGTCCCCAATAATCCAGGTTGCAAACGTATCGGTTGATCGGCCTTGGTATAGCCCTGTGCATAGAACCTCATCTTGGCTGTGGGTACGGTGATGTAGGTGTTGGTCAGGCCCAGCTTGCTGAATACATGTTGGCTCATGGCGGATTCAAATGATTGATTCAGGCTTTTGGCCGTGATCAGGCCCAGCAGACCGATGCTGACATTGGAATAGTTGCGATGGGTGCCAGCAGCAAAGTCGGATTGCCAGCGTTTCAGATAAGCCGTCAACTGATCAATATGGTTGATTTTGTCGGGCACCTGCAGTGGCAGGCTACCAGCGGTATGGGTAGCAAGATGCAACAGACTGATGTTGTCAAATTGGCTGCCCTGTAATGCAGGCAGGTGTTTGCTGACAGTGTCTGAGAATGACAGTTTGCCAGTGTCACTTGCATACGCGGCCAGGGTGGCGGTGAAGGTTTTGCTGATTGAGCCGATTTCAAACAACGTGTCGCTGCTGATGGGCTGCTGGGTATCTTTTGAAGCGACACCGTAATAGTGGAACGTATGTTTACCATCTACCGTCACGGCGACGGCCATACCGGGGATCGCGTATTGTTGAATGATCGGTTGGATGGCTTTGACAATGGTGTCTTGCAGGTTGGCTGGGTCGGTATTGTCAGCAGCCTGACTGTTTGCGAGGAATAGGGCGGTCAGCAAGGGCAACCACTTTGAAGGTTTCATCTTTTTACTCGAAGTTGAATAGTTGGTCGGATACAGTGGTTTGATGTGTTATCGATGGTCGGTACCACTGCATAGGCGGCCCTGAAAACACATGGAGAGACGTGCACAGATAGACCATCGCTTGGTCACTGAAGACGGACAAGCTGTAAACCTATGGTTGCAAATCTTAGCAGTGGATGGGTTGCGGACAGGCTGCTGGTGTCGTAACACATGTAACGAGATCTGTGCCACATGATTGGTTCAGGGGCTGACGGACATCTGCATGATGGCCTGATAACCATATGGCATCTGTTCCTTGTAAATCTTTTCCAGTGTCCCATCTTTGATCATCTCGCCGACAACCCGATCATATGCGGCGGCCAGTTCGCGCTTATTCTTGTTGAAGGTGAGATAGAGCTTGGTGGAGTCGAGCAAGGGGGTGAGTACCCGGATTTTGATCTGTAGCCGTTCGGCAAGAATGGGAGCCGTATATGGGTCCAGCACAACGTAGTCATAGCGGTGCCGTGCCAGCTTGCGCAGCATGTCCTCATCCGTGGTGGCGTAATTAGGGTGCCAGCCCTTGAAGCTGGTAATTTTGGCTGTGTAGTCGTAACCACGGACCATGCCGATGGTTTTGCCTTGCATGGCCGACCAGCTGAATGTGGTTTGTGGAAAAGTATCCAGCACATAGACGCCAAGTGGGTAGTTGCCCGTAGGGTGTTGGCCACTGATGAAATGCGGTGATGGCGCATTGTCTATCACCGCATCGTAACGCCCTGATTTGACATACTCCAGGCAACGGGGCCAGGGGAGTTCATTGGCTTGAAAGCGGAGTCCGAGCCGACGAAATGCTTCAGTCAACATGGCAAAGGTACCGCCACTGACAATCTTTTGTTTGTCAGTATAGGTGAACGGTGCCCATTCAACCCCGCACAGCATGATATCCCGCCCCCAGGAGAGCTGTGCAGCCAACGCAACGCCGATGATGCCAACTTGGCGGAGCATGGTGATTCCAGTGTGACCCAATGATATCGCTCAAAAAATTGTGAAATGTCAGTATTCAGCGTAGTGCACTGGGCGCAGGGTTTCTGGTTGGATTGACTATGGTTGCGTCTGCAGACAGCAAGATAATGATGTTTGTTTTGGCTGCCGAGATGATGGCAATGTTGCCTGACATCACCGCTTCATCAAGGCTGGGCATCGTGATGGATAAAGGCCGATTCGGCAGCAATCCATTCAGGATTTGCTGCCGTCGGGGTGAAGTGGTATCAGGTCAATTGCAAAAAAGAAGCAAATTGATCAGCCCTGTTTTTCGGCCGCTGTTTTCAAGTTGGCCAGCCCTGCCTCGAAATCCTTGCCGACCATTCGGTCTACGTCGACAAACACCTGCATCAACTTGGAAATAAAGGGTGTCGGGCCAGACATGGTCCAGGTTACATCCGTCGTTTCCCCATGTGGATTCAATGTGAACTCGGCGGTGTTGTGACCGGTAATCGGTTTGACGAAATCCAGCTTGATGGTGACCTTGGATGGGGCGGTGACATCGGTGATCTCCATGCTGCCTTTGCCAACGTCGCGGTTTCCCTCCCATTCATAGATGGCACCCTTGCCATTCGGTGGCCCGCCAAATGTCCGCTTCATTGCGGGATCTTTTTTCTCCCAGGGTGACCATGTGCCCCAGCGGTGGAAGTCGTTGATCAGGGCAAAGACTTCTTCTGGCGGAGCATTGACTGTCGTTGCCCGCTGGATACGGAACGTATCTGGCTTAGTTGCGGCCATGACAAGCAGCACAGCGATGACAACGATGACGAGGACTGCGATGGTTTGAAACATGGTTTCCTCCTGGTTCGACATTGAATCATGTGCAGGGCAGGCTACGGTCGCCATGCCATGCTGATATGGAGAAAGGCTTCAATGAAAATCAATCACATCATCAGATACATCTTTGATTGTTGTGAGGCTACTTTGTTAAATGAATAGTATGAAGCTATTGATGTGTTGTTGACATTGAAGTGGCAAATTCAATATAACAACATCTTCATGGGTGGATATGATTTGGATTAAACTTCGCCGCTGCCAAGTCAAGTGGGAATAGGTTGGTTCATCTATTTTTAAGTTTCTGTATCTTGCTGATAAAGCAGGTTAATAGTTTATCTGTGATTCGCCTTCAACTTATCACCGCTGCGGTGGAATTTCAAGGTGCACGTGGAGTGTTATGAAGGCCTGAATGTCTTTCAATTGTATGATAAATATTTTAGGGGTGGCTTTCAGGTTAAATGATGGAAAGGAGAGGGGCATTAATCGAGATGGTCACATAAAAAGGAACGTGAGGTTTTATCAGGCTAGCCAAGCATCGTGGATGAACGCAGCCAGGTGATACCATGAGCAGGCTGCCATGGCAAATCATATGGCGTATTCCGGAGGGGGCCGTTGCAATTTTCACCTGCCACTGCAAGTGGGGCCGATAACCCCGTATACTGCCGCGCTGATTTGCATCATCGAAAGGAAACATCGTGGCCCAAGCCAATACAGTGAACCCGTGCCCACGTTGTGGCCAGCCCGGTGAAGTGAGGAAGTCGGGCTCGAACCGTTGCTGGGTGCAATGCATCAAATTCGGTAAGGATGGCAATTGCAAAGCGATTTCGACGATCTGCCCAACCAGGGCCGAAGCGATTGCGGCGTGGAACAAGATGCGCTGAGTACAGCTGTTGTTCGTCCAGGAGAACGGCCCAAGTCCACGGGCCGCTTTTTTTCAACTCTTACCCATTTCTTTGGCTGGTCAGCCCATCAGTCCCATTGCGGGCTGAAATCAGGGTTGGCCAGGCGCTCGTTCCGATCCAACTTGGCAATGGCTTGCATGTCGTCGTCACTCAGCACGATGTCGGCGGCTTTCAGATTGTTGGCCAGATGTGTCCGCTGAGTTGATGACGGAATGACGTGCAAACCCTGTTGCAGCAACCATGCCAGCGAGATCAGGGCCGGGGTGGTTTGCCGCTGGGTGGCAATGCGTTGTAATACCGGCTCATCCATCACTTTGCCATAGGCCAGTGGCATGTAAGCCGTTACCCGAATGCCTTGCTGCTGGCAAAAGGTCACCACCTTGCGGTTTTGCAAGAATGGGTGAATCTCGATCTGCTGGTTGGCAATCGCGTGGCTACCGACGATATCAATGGCCCGTTGCAAATGGCGGAGGGTGAAGTTGGAGACGCCAATCGCACGCGTCAGCCCTTGTTGCTGGGCTTCGGCCAGTGCAGTCATGTATTCCTCAACGGAGAGGTCGTTGTTGGGTGAAGGCCAGTGGATCAGCGTCAGATCGACCTGATTGACCTGTAACTTGTCGAGACTCGCTTTCAGGCTGTCGGCCAGCTTGTTTTTGCTCAGGTTGTCGAGCCAGATCTTGGTGGTCAGGTACAACGCGTCACGGGCAACACCGCTTTGACGAATGGCTTTGCCCACCTCCGCTTCATTGCCATAAACCTGTGCCGTGTCGATATGGCGATAGCCTTCCGCCAGCCCGTTGAGCACGGCGTCAATGACAACTTGATCTTGCAGGCGGAACGTACCAAGGCCAATGCGGGGTATGTTCATGTGATGGACTCCAAGTAATGATAAAAGGATCAAGTAACGGTTGATACAGTCGCGAGCCGAGAACCCGCGCCAACAGAAGCTAGTGTGGATATTTCGCAAATTCGCGAGGTGATGGCGCAGGATTTTGATTCATAGGGAGATTTCGTGAAGGCGTCGCGTAGTGGCTCTTACGCGCGACAGAACGAAAATCTTCATATGGATCAAAAGACAAGCTAGCACTCGCGTCAATTTATGAAATATCCAGGCTAGTGTGCGGTGACGGTAACGGCTGGTTTGCCACGTGGGTCTATGCCTGCTTGTCGATCCAGTCGTCCGGCCCAGGTGGTCAGCAGTAGCGCGCCAACAACGACCACAGCACCAATCCAGGGTGTGGCCAGCAATCCAAGGCTGTTGACGATCAGCCCACCCGCCCAGGCGCCGCCGGCAATGCCAATGTTGAAGGCAGCAATATTCAGGCCGGAGGCGACATCCAGCGCATGTGGTGCATCGCGTTCCGCCTGTTTCACCACATACAGTTGCAGCCCGGCCACGTTGCCAAACGCCACGGCACCCCAGGCCAACACAGTGGCAACGACCAGTACTGGCGAATGGGCGGTGAAGGTCAATACCAGCAACACCAACGCCAGCAGGCTGAAAATGCACTGCAGTGCGGTGATCGGGCCTTTACTGTCCGCCAGTTTGCCACCCCAGATGTTGCCGATTGCCACTGATACACCATAGACCAGCATCACCCAGCCCACGCTGCTGGCGGCAAAACCGGTCACTTGCTGCAGGAGGGGGGCCAGATAGGTAAAGGCGATAAAGGAACCGCCGTAGCCCAGCGCCGTCATCGCATACACCAGCAGCAGGCGGGGTTTGGTCAGCACGGTGAGTTGGGCTAACAAGGTGGTCGGCTTGGTCATCGGAATCTGGCGTGGAATCAGAATCAGACTGCCAACGAATGCCATCACGCCCAGCAGCGATACCGCCAGGAAGGTGGCCTGCCAGCCGAAGCTTTGACCGATGAACGTACCCAGCGGCACGCCAGTCACCAGCGCAACCGTCAGGCCGGAAAACATGGTGGCAATTGCACTGGCCCCTTTTCCCTTGGGCACCAGGCCAGTCGCAATCGTGGAGCCGATCGAGAAAAACACCCCATGTGCCAGACCGGTCAGTACCCGTGCCGCCATCAGCGCCTCATAGTTGGGTGCCATCCAAGCGACCAGGTTGCCCAGGGTAAACAATGCCATCAATCCCAGCAGGAGTTGTTTGCGAGGTACGCGACCCGTCAGGGCTGTGAGCACGGGGGCACCAACAGCTACACCCAGCGCATACAGGCTGACCAGCAAACCGGCAGAGGGTAGCGATACCCCTAAACTGATGGCAATGGTTGGGATCAGGCCGACAATGACGAATTCGGTGGTGCCAATGGCAAAGGCGCTGAGTGTCAGCGCCCATAAGGCGGCAGGCATGGTGTGCTCCGGTGAAATTGAATGTGCTGGCATTGTGGCTGCTTGTTCTCTGGGGAAAAATCCGCTCTACTGACAATCACTTTTGACGGGGAGTCAATAATGCTGAATGTCGATGCCTTGATTGCTTTTGTCGCCATCATCGATGCCGGTTCGTTTTCTGCCGCCGCGGCCCAGCTGCAACAAACGCCTTCTGGCGTCAGTCGTACCTTGTCCCGTTTGGAAAGACAGTTGGGTGTCAGCTTGATTACGCGAACGACACGACGGTTGGATCTGACCGAAGAGGGCCGTTGGTTGCTGACCAGAGCTCGGCAGATTCTGATGTCGTTGGCCGAAACAGAAGCCCAACTGCATGCCAGTCTGTCGCAGCCATGCGGTCTGTTGCGGGTGAATGCAGCTACCCCGGTGCTCAATCACTTGATTGCACCACTGGTGGCCGGTTTTCAACGACAATTTCCACTGGTACGGCTTGAACTGATCGGGGCGGAAAGCGTGGTGGATCTGATTGAAGAGCGTGCCGACGTCGCCATTCGTATCGGCCCATTGGCTGATTCCACATTGAATGCACGGCGACTGGGGGAAAGCCGTTTGCGGTTGGTGGCAGCCCCGTCATATTTGTCACGTAATCCAATGCCCAACAATATTGCTGAGCTTTCGAAACACGCGTTGCTTGGGTTCACCAGTCCGGCATCGCTCAATGTTTGGCCGTTGATGGCTGGCCAGCAGGCCGGTTGGTCAATTGAACCGGCAATTGCCGCATCCAGCGGCGAAACGTTACGACACTTGGCACTGAACGGTGCGGGCATTGCCTGCCTTGCCGACTTTCTGATTGGCGGCGACCTGAACGCCGGTCTGCTTCAGCCTGTGCTGGCAGATGCTGTCTTACCTTGGGCACAACCGGTCTGGGCTGTGTTTTACAAGCAGGGTGCGTTGGCACCACGCATCGGTTGTTTTGTGGACTACTTGGCAAGTGCTTTGCCGTTGTAAAACATGGATGTCTCAATCATGGACAGATCAAAACCGGGCTGGTCGGTTTGGATTGGTGGCCTGTCAGCGCCCTGAAAATACCATCTATCAATGAAGGTTTCATCGTGCAAGACAGGGGCTCACTCGTTCGGCTATCAATTCTGCGTAACGTCACTGTTTAAAATCAATTAATTATTTATATGCTCAAACATGCTTAATGAATGTTGTGGTTGTAAAAAATAAATAATATTGAACAGTTAAATAAATGATATTTGACATGTGGATTACAGTTTTCTGCTAGTGGTTTGGCTATGGGTAACGGTTTTAACGAGTTGCTTGATGTGGATATGTTTTTGTTTGTAGTGTTTTGTTTTTGTTGTTTTTTGGTGATTTGTGATTGGGTTGATTTAATTCTTGACTTTGGTGGTTTGGCAGCAAGAATATAATCTCGCCGATGTAGTTGGCGGTTCAAAAGATGGCACTGCATCGGTAATCACAGAAGTATCCCGAAACCTACAAGGAGGTGTTCATGGATAGCTTTCTCAACCTGCAAAATGGATTTTACAATGCATTGTCGCAGGGCTTGGGCTTTTCCCCAGGTAGTCCGTTCCAGTTGTTTCAGCCTTCCACACCGCTGTTACCTGGCAACAACCAAGCATTGTGGATGTATTTCAACAATATTCCGCCATTTTCATTGACCCAGAACTATGTCGCCAGCGCTGGCAACCAGTTCTTCAGTGATTACCAGGGCATGATGTCTGCATTGCAGGGCCCACCCAACAACTTCGAGCAGGATGTGGGCGAAGTCTGCTTCAATGCGTGGATCAGCTATGTCACCAGCCTGAACCCGGCCCCGTCGCCAAACCAGTTGCCTACCTTGTTCCGTAACTGGGCGATGATCCGCTACCCAAGTGTGGCGGTTCGTGGTGCATCGGATCTGTCGGCAATGTTGCTGGACCCGATCAGTGCCGGCCAACTGGCGCTGATGCCATATCAGAATGGTACGCCACCAGACTGGAGCCTTGGCTACGACGCACTGGTGAACCAACTGAGCGTTGCACCGTCCCGCTCGTTTGATCTGTCAAGCAGCAGCATGAATTCGGACGTATCCAATAGCTGGACGCAGGGCGGCAACAGCGGCTTCTTCGGACTGTGGGGCGGTAGCAGTTATCAGTCCAGCGAGAGCCAGACCTTTGCATCGTCCGGTGTCACGGTATCGGCATCGTTTGCACATGTGATGACCTTTGTTGCATCGCCTGGCAACTGGTACAACTCGTCAGCAATGGGCGAGGCTTACAGCCAGAAGAGTGGCGTGCCTTGGAATCCGCAGTCACCAATCAATTGGGGCAATACCTTCGATCCGAAGTCGGGCAACATGGCACGTTTCGCGGCCAACCTGATTGTGGCCGATACCATGCGTATTCAGGTGACTTCGCTGGCTACGTTCAACAGCGATCAACAAACCACTATCCGCAACAATTCCAGCGCCGGCATGTGGCCGTTCTACTGCAAGGGCAGCAGCAGTGGTGCACATACCGAAGTGTCGTTCAACAACAACGGTCAGATGACGGTGTTGATCAGCAGCCAGCCTGGTGTGCCAGTGGTGATCGGTGTGAATGTGCTGTCAGCAGGCGAATTTGTCGGCCACGCGGTTGAAGGGGCGAAGCTGGTCCGCAAGTAAAGGGAAATCCGCCATCTCGCACTGGTTGATGCTGTCAGGGAGAGACTCGGGAGATTGAATCCGAGCATGTCCAGCATCGGCCGTGTGCCGCCGGCGGGTATGACAGAGCCTGGTCGCTTTTGCTGCCAGGCTTTGTCACGATCTCACAAGCTGCAGAATTGCTCATTGCGGCTAATTTCCAAAAATAACACTGGCTTGCCTCTCGCTGACACAGATGCGGCTGGCAGACAGGGAGGTAGGCTATGTTGACGCCATTGCAGCCTGATCCGATGACTCAATTGCAGAACCGTTGGTACAACACCGTGGTGGATAGCTTGCATTTGTCCCGTAATGCATTTCAATTGAATGTCCCGGTAGTGCCTGTGGCAACTGAAGATGCCGCTATCTGGGCATATTTGAATCAGATACCACCGGTTTCTCTGACCGCGAATCAGTCCCAATCGGATGGGAACACCTTTTTTGATCAATATGAAGCAATTGCCTTGCAAATGCAGTTTCCGCAATCTGCGTTTGAACAGGATATCGGCGAGGTGAATTACCAAGCCTGGATGGCTTATCTGGCCACCATTAATCCACCTCCGCAGTTGTCTGCCCTGCCAGCACTTTTCCGTAATTGGGCTATGGTGAAGGCACCGGCAGTAATGGCGGTGGGGGTGGCGGATCTGTCGAATATGGTACTGATCAACACAGCGCAGATTGCTTTGCTACCCTATATCGAACAACCGGCCAAGCCAGTGGACTATATGCTGGGGTATCAGGCGATGATGTCCCAGGTTTACAACGCGCCATCGGCAACGGTGTTGTTTGACAGCATGGCTGCCAGCAGTGACGTCAGCAATACCTGGGCCAAGGGGGTGGATTTCGGTGTGCCGGGGCTCTGGGCTGGCAGTAGTCCGCACAGCCGAATCAGCCGAGGGTTTGCTGCAAGTCACGTGCGGGCGCAACTCAATCTACATGCGGTGTCTGTCTGGACTTCTCCGCCAGGGGCCTGGTATAGCTCAATGATGTTGCACCTTGCCTATTCCAGCCAGAGTAGCCCACCATGGCCCGCGGACGCCTTTCCGAACTGGCAGGATGAATTTGGTGCTGATGGCGCTTTGCCGGATGCAGTGGGTTCGCTACTGATTGTGAATGGGTTGACCCTGACGGTGACAACGTCGCATCGGTTCCCTGCAGTGGATCAGCTATTGATCAATGACAATGTGCAGCGTGGTACCTGGCCGCTGTTCAGTCCAAATCAATCAGGTGTGGTATCGAATCAGGCAGAGTTTGACAATGACGGCTTGTTGACTCTGACGACCACGGTTGCGACAGGGCATCCTGTTGTACTTGGGGCGAATGTACTAGCTATCAACAGCTATCTTGGACATGGTGGCTAGCAGGGGCTGTTTATCAGCGGGCTGTCTGCATGGATGATCATCATGGCACATATGAGGCTGTTCGGATTGGGCCTCAGGATCATGTGCTGTTCAACACCTTGTTTGCCTTAAGTATTCGGCCCCAAGGTATGGCGGATGAAAATCCGCCATACCTTGGGGCCGAACGGGCGTGGCTGCCATGACTGCCGTTATGTCTGTGTCGGTGGCTGGTCAGAGCGGGCTGGGCAATACTCGTGATGTGACACAGCTATGTGCGGTTGCGACGCAAATGACCCAGTCCCAGCAAGCCGAGTGCCGCCAGCGATAAGATACTGGGTTCCGGGACTTTGTTGCTGGGTATGAATGCCTGCAGGTCGCCGAACGTCAGCATGTCGAAACCGATTCCGCCGGTGGATGGGTTGCTCAGGCTAGGGTCGACCACGACTGAATGAAACAGGCCCAAACCTGCCAGTTCCAGGTGATCGTTGCCACCGCCTTCTACCTGTGTCACTTTGCCAATCAAGCTGCCATCCACCGCATAACCGTATAGTGTGATGCTATTACCGCTGCCACCTGCACGGTCAGTATTGATGCTGAAGAAGTCCGTTAGCATGGGGCTGTTGCCATCTTTGGTGGAAACAAAGGTGAAGCGCATTGGGGCATCGTAATCCAGAAAGCCTTTGCTACCAATGCCACCAATCATGTAACGACCTGATGCAGCATGGCCCACGCCACCATCAAGCAATACTGTGTTTTCGGCAACGATGCCCAGATCGGCAAAGTGGCGATTCACTTTCGCGCTATCCGGCAATGCGCTACCTTGCCAGTATGGAATGGCGCTCAAGCCGACGGATTGCGGGTTTTCGAAATCCAGCATGGTCAATGCACTGGCTTGTGTAGCCAAGCCTATCCCTGCGATTGTTGTGATGATGCACAACGCTTTATTAACGATTGATTTCATTTTATCCAGTTTGAAATAGCGATGAAGCTGCCGTGGTCAGGTAGCAGCGTGTTTAACGGTAATATGTCTGAGAACATGTTCAATGTCTTACTTGTGCGAGCGCGATCGGGGCTCATGTACTACTCAACATCCTCATATGTCACACATATATTCCGGTTTTTGCGCTGCGTTTCACCCTGCTGGCGGCCGTTCATGACAGGTATTGAACAGGTTTTGAGGGCATTTATTGCCACATGCCCGTGATCAGTCCGGGCGATCAGAACCCATGTGGTCACTGGGCCAGCGAAGTGGGAGTCCAATGTTCAATATATTACCGCAATCGGTATTATAGATGATTTATATGACTTTTGCATGAATTGGCCTGGTGCGCCATTTGAATGACCTGGTGCACTGCACCTAAGTAGAGAATTCATGGGCGATTCTGCCGGTTTTTCCAATAAGGTGGCCTGTTTGCTTGTCATCGATTACTCAATCTCGCTCAATTCACCCAATAGGATATGTAGCACCGCCAGATTGTTTGCCAAGTCGGCAGGACTAGGGTTACCGAGTGAATCGACCGTATCGGTCAGTGCCTGCGCACAGTGGGTCAGTCCGTTCTGTAGAAGCAAAGCCGCCTGGTCACGAGCCCGGGTCAACGCAGTTTGACCCTGATGTCGCAGGCCTTGTCGCAACCATTGCGATAACAGGGCACATGTATTGCCAAGCATCGTTTGCAGGTCCGAAGTGGCCCGATCAGGAGCGTAGGAGGGTAAGGCCTGTGTGGGTTTGTGGCCAAGTGGCCCAAATGCCAGGACATGAGCCTGCCGATCGGTCATGATGGCCAACGGTGTCATGACCAGTCTGCCGTCCACGGTTTGCACCATACCGGCTACAGCATGAATCACACCATTTTCGCCGGCCAGTACATGAGCTAGTCTATCCACAGCATGTGGACTGGCGGGGTTGTGTCGCAAGCAAAGTAATAACGACTCGTCATTGGATGGCTCGTCTTCGTCACCTACTTCCGCAATTTGCAGATTGGCCTGCAGGATTTGATTGGCGGCATCCCAGCCCCAATCCATGACATTGGCCACAGGTAGCACATGGACATGTTCAATGACCTGCAATGGCCGGGTGAAGCCGGGTGGTTGGTGCTGCAGATAGTTACGCAACGCGGCCAGGCTGGGCTGCCGCAACGGCGCAGGCAGGTTGTCCCAACTGCTGGACGAGAGTGGCAATACGTTGGTCTGCCGGGTGTTGCTGGCAATTTCCAGCAGGCCATTGGCGTGCCGCTTGGCGCTCTTGGTGACGATTTGACTGGTGGCCAGCCGATGCAGCGGTTGGCCAACCACCCGGCGGTCCGCCAACGTGGTGTTGGATTGCTGGTCATCCATTTTGGGCCAACTGCGGGCCAATACAGTGATGGCCAGCGTGTCCGGGTCGACGAACACCAACTGCGCCCCTTCATGCTGGTTGTCGGCCCAGCATAACGCGCCTAGTGACACCAGCCGCAAGTGGTCCAGTGCGACCTGGCCTTTGATGCCGATTCCCAGTATCTGGCTGGCTGGTATTGGCGGCAATTGGCCTTGCCAGGTCAACTGATCTGCATGTTGAGCAGCAGCCAGCCGTGCCAGGAGTTGCGACAGCTGGTTCAGGATGAGGTCGCCATCCACTCGGCTGGACCGGGCATGCAGATCCTGGATGCTTTGCTGAAGTTGTGAGAGCGATTCGCTGACCCAGCACCAGCCCAAAGCCGTGCAAGCCCGTTGGGCTTGTTCAAACCGTGACGTCACTGCCAGCGCCGGTTGCATGGTGCCTTCCAGCCAAAGCTGGTTGGCCAGTTGGCGGATCGTATCGATGGCCTGTATGGCGTCCGCGACTTGCAGCGGACTAATACTCATCTCTTCGCCATCCGTGTGGACGGGTTGCAGCTCGACGGTGGCCTCGACAAAGTCGGCCCGTTGGGCATGTGCTTGCTGAAAGGCCCAGATGGCGACCACCACATGTGCACAACCGCTGCCTTGTTGGCAATCGCAACGAGCATGGGCCAAGCTGCTGCGAGAGAAAAAACGGACATTGCACAATGGCAGCCGGGCCATGGGGGTGGTGGATTGTGCTTGCCATGCCGTCAGCTTGATGATTGGCCTTGCTGCGGCCAGTTTGACGGCCTGGGCCTGTACTGCTGCCGGCAGTGTTGAAATGGCGTCGGCCAGCTCAGATGGGCACCAGGGGGCTTCAGTCCCGGGCGTGGTGCTGTCAGCGTCTGCCGATGGGGCGGCAGCCTGAGCATGGGCTTGATACGCCAGCACCAGTGTCACGCGATGCCGGCACAAGCCACTGGCTGGGCAGGTGCATTGTGCATCGCGCAAGGTTTTGCCTGGGGGCAGGGTGGTGACCTGGCCATCGGCATATCGAGCGGTCACAGTGCCATCGTCGTGCTGCTCAATGCCGGGTAGGTTGCCTTCGGCAATATCTTTCTGCGCGCGTTTGACGAAGCCGGCATTGGCGAGTGCAATCAGCGCATCCGCTGTCAGCTCAAGCAGGTCACTGCGGGTCAAGGGGCTCATCGGCGTATCTTTTCTGCCAGCCAGGCGGCCAACTGGCCAGGCGTCATTGCCCCGATATGGGCACCGGCGTTGACCATCCGAGTGGCGGTTTCACGGTCATAGTTGGGGGTTGCGTCGGCATCCAGTGCGGCTAGGCCCAATACCTGAGTGCCGTTTTCCACCAGGGTTTTCACACGTCTGACCAACTCGTGATCACTGCCGCCTTCATAGAAATCGCTGATCAGGACCACCACCGACTTTTGCGGATTGTGGATCAACGACTGCGCATAGCCCACGGCTTTGGCAATATCAGTACCGCCACCCAACTGGACTTTCATCAACAGCTCGACCGGGTCGGCAACATCATCGGTCAGGTCAACCACCGCAGTATCGAACGCTACCAGATGCGTGCGCATGCCGGGTAGGCTCCACAGACAGGCTGCCATCACGGCGGAATGGATCACCGAATCCACCATCGAGCCGCTTTGGTCAACCAATAGGATGACATCCCACTGCTCGGTATGGCGTTTGACCCGGCTCATGAAAGCCGGTTTGTCGAGGTACAGCTTTTTGCGTTGCGGATCCCAGCGGTGCAGGTTGTCCTGTACGGTACGCTTGAAATCGAAGTTGCGCGCCACGGGAACCCAGGATCGCCGCCGCCGATCACGGCTGCCCGAAAAGGCTTGCCGCACGTCGGTGGCCAATTGTTCCATGATGCGGCGGACCACTTCGGCCACCAGCTTGCGTGCTGCAGCCAGCACGTCCGGGTTCATCAGATGCTTGGTGTGCAGCACGGCACGCAGCAGACTGGGCGAGGGCTCGATGCGCTCCAGCACTTCCAGGTTGGTCACTACTTCGTCAATGCCGAAACGCTCCACTGCATCCTGTTCCAGTCGTTCGATGACCTCCTTCGGGAACAGCTCGTGAATGGTGTTGATCCAGTCCGGTGTGGTCAGTTGCGATTTCTCGTGCCCGCCATGCCGACTGGCGGACCGCTCACCCCGCGCCTTGCGGTCGGGGTCGCGCCCATACAGCCATTCCAGTGCGGCATCGGCTGCCTGGGCCTCACCGGGCAAATCTCCCAGGCAGCCCTGGGCGGCTTCGCCCAGCAGCAGGCGCCAGCGGGTCAATGGATCGGATATGGAAAGTTGTAGCGCTTGGTGGCGGCTCATGAGATCAGTTCAAGGTTGAGATGGCGTCGCGCTGGGGTGGTATCAGCGTGATCCCCCAACTGGCGAGTTTGTCGACGGCGGTTTGTTCCAGTTGCAGATGGGTAGCCAGGCTTTCGGCCGATAGCGTGGGCAACTCTGCCAGCAAGCTGCGGCGCGATATGGGGGGCGCCTGATAGAGCGACAAGATGGCTTCGGCCAGGGCGGCCCGTTCTTGTGTGGGTAACCAGGCAAATGCGCCGCGAATGGCGGGTAGTGCCTGCAAAAAGTCGGCGCCATCCAGTGTGCCAATCAGGCTGTCCAAGGTGCTCACGAATGCCCGATCCTGCGTCAGTTGCTCCCGAGCCAATGCCAACAAGCCAGCCAGCGCATCGCCAATGTGGGCTGTGGGCAGGCTTTGCAGCAATGCGCTGGCATCGGGCTGCGAATCGGATTCCGGTGACAGGCTGAGTACCAACCCCAGGGCGGCGCCACGGCTGACGGCTGCGGCATCGACGGCCTGGGCTTTGCGCCGGCACACGGCCAGGGCGCGATCAGGTTCCAGCGCTGGCAAAGTTGGCTGGCTGCCCGGCTGCGTGGCGAGTGCGTCACGCACGATCAGGCGGATCGCCTGGAAAGCCTGGATGTGCGCCAGTTGTTGCTCGGGCGGGACACTGCCGGTTGCCTCCAGTAGCCATAAAGCCCGATCGAATGCGGCACTGACGGCGGTTTGCAACAAAGCGGAACCCACCATGCCCAGTGATTCACCGTGTCGGTACAGGGTGAACAGTACCTGCAATGGTTCACCGAAGGCATCAAAGTGGCCTTCCTGTGCGATGGATGCAGGCAGCTCATCCAGCAGTCGACTACTGACGACGGGCAGCCCTGCAAATGCGGCGCGGTTCAGGGCGCCGGCCAATACCGCTATTCGGCTGCTGCCGGGGGCGACTTGCTGCAGGATTTCTTCCAGCCGGTTGCGGGCGGCATCTTCCAGTGTCGCCCCGTAGACTGCGGCCTCGATCAGCGCGGCTCGTTGCTCAAGCGAGGTCCGGAGTTGCCAGCACTCCTGTTGGCCACGGCCCATGGCCAGATCGGGTCCCGATTCTCGATGAATGCCGGGGATGGCCAGTAATGTCAATCGGTGTAGGACGCGGCTTTTGAGCCGGTCGTCTTGCGCCAGCAGGTTCAAGTCCAGCGTACCATTGAGTGGGATGCCCAGCCGCGCCAGCTCCTGATCGACAGCCAACACCAGTGGCGGTTGTGGGGTACCCGGGGCCAGCGCACCGCTGGCATCACCTGACAGCACATCCATCATCTCGACCAGGGCCGGATCAGTCCCAGGCCGGATCGGGCCGCGATAGGTCCAAGGGAGCGGTACATCCAGTGCTTGTTTGATCAACGCGGTGGCGACGGCATCCAGCCAGTCGCTGCGTAATGGCACGGTGTGGCCGCGCAGCCGGGCCAAACCCAGTGCATGGGTATGAATGGCGATCAAATCGGCGGTGGACGAAGGTAGACGTTTTTGCCGCAAGCGCGTAAGGATGGCCTTTAGCGCATGTTCACCGGCACCGGCTGCGCCATGTTCCCACACCCATTGGTAATAGGCGGGTGAAGACATGCCGGATGCGTAGCCAGTAAAGGCATCCAGCCGCTTGTTGTGGTAGGGCACCAAATAGGAGCCAAATGTAGCTACACCATGCACATTCGCATTCGGCGCCGGAACGTCGGGCGGCGACTGGCCAGCCTGAGCTGGGCAGTCTCGCCAAAGCTTGGCCAGGGCAGGGGCATGGTAGCCGCCGCACACGACGAGCACTGGGCCATCACCTTGTGCCATGGCCCAAGCAATCCAGCGCGCCATCATCCATTCACGGGCCTGGTTGCCGATCGAGCCCGGATCATCGGCCCGCAAATGGATGAAATAGGTCTGTAAGCGATCTGCCAGCTCTGTCAGTGGCAATTCACCTTCAAACAGGTGGTCCCACAGTGCGTCACGACTGTCGATGGCCAGTTTGTCGCATAAGGCCCGTTCATAGGCTGCCGTGCGGGCCTCGTGCGCTTCATCATCTGCATCGGCATAACGGTTCAGTGTATCGGCAAAGGCATCATGCCAGGCTGGCAGGTCAATAAAGCGAGCCTGTGCACCGACTTGCCGTGCTACCTGCAATGCTTGCCATTCCGGTGAGTGCTCGGCAAACGGTGACCACGATGCGCGCCGATCGTCCAGCGGGCCATTGCTGGAGAAAAAACTGTAAATCGCCAAGGGCAGGCGATGCGGCAGATATAACTCATCGATACGTGGATTGAAGTCAGCTGGGCCTTCGATCAGTACGTGGCGCGGCTTGAGTGCGTGAATCTGCGCTGCCACCAGCCGGGCGCAAGCCGGGCTGTGATGACGCACACCGATGATAAGCGGGGAGGGTGGGGTTTTCTCAGTCACGGCAGGCGATGACGGGCGGCGTAGTAGTCGCGCCAGTGTTCACCCTGGCGTTTGGCGACTTTTTGCTCAAAATAACGACGCAGTTTGGCACGATCATCGGCGTTATCCTTGACCACGGTGCCAGCGATACATTCCACCACGTCGGCCGGCTCGCCTTCGCGCTGATCCAGAAACCACGCCCGCACACCGACCGCATGGGCTACGTTGACTGCCTCGGCGGTGGACATCACCGCATTCAGCTTATCCATCCCGTCGCCGCTACCTGCTTTGCCATTGGCCCCGCGCAAATCGCGGAAGGTTGTGACCAACAGCTCAAGGATTGGTGTTGGCAACTTATGTGGAATACCGCTTTTTTCCAGCAACCGGGCCGAGGCAGATTCAACCAGCGCCAGTTCATGGGCAAAATCAAGAATCGGGAAGACCGTCTCGAAATCGAAACGGCGTTTCAATGCCGCACTCATCTCATTCACCCCGCGGTCACGGGTATTGGCGGTCGCGATGATGTTGAAGCCTTCCTTGGCATACAGCATGCCGTGTTCGCCATCCAGTTCCGGCACAGCCATGACACGGTCGGAGAGCATGCCCAACAGGCAGTCCTGTACCTCCAGCGGGGCACGAGTGATTTCCTCGAACCGCACGATGTGGCCGTCCCGCATTCCCTGATAGAGCGGTGCTGGCACCAGCGCGCGTGGGCTGGGGCCTTCGTTGATCAACAGCGCGTAGTTCCAGCAGTACTTGATCTGGTCCTCGGTGATCGAGGCACCCCCTTGAATGGTGAGGGTGGATTGCCCGCAGATGGCAGCGGCCAGCAGTTCCGACAGCATGGATTTGGCTGTGCCAGGTTCACCGACCAGCATCAGCCCACGGCCAGTTGCCAGGGTAACCAGCATGCGCTCGATGGCGGCGGCAGGCGCAACGATTTTGCGTTCGATACCCGCCTCGGCATCACCCAGAATGAAACGTCGGGCACCGGTCAGGCTCATGGCCCAGCCAGGTGGACGAGGGGCCTTGTCGGCCTTGCAGAGCTTCTTCAGTTCATCAGCATAGAGGACTTCTGCTGGTGGGCGCTGTAACTGCGACTTTTTGTTGGCACTCATGGTTGTCTCGCTTTTCAGGCCCGCAGGCTTTCCATATCGCGGATCAGTTCGCTGACGGCGATCGAATCCAGCGTGTTGAATGCCTCGGGTGTATCGACACTACCCCAGCCATTGGGGTGGCCGGTGGAAACGGTTTGCAGGGTTTGTTCCGGGTATTCGTCGACCATGCCGACGATGATGCCCGGGTCCAGGTTCAATTCCACCATTTTTTTGCCCACGGCTTTGGTGAAGTACCAGATCGAGCCACCATCCTGAGCATCACCGCGTCGCCAGCCCTTGTTGCTCAGCCCCAGGACTCGGCCAGTGGGTACGACAACACCTTGCCAGCGCTTCAACTCAGCCGTGGCCAGTTCATCGGCGGTCAAGGCATAGGTATCCCGACCAATCTGTGGGAAGGGCTGCAACAGCTCATAATCGGCCAGCAACTGGCCAAATGCAGCGGCTTGCCCAGTGGGCAGTTCCAGCGCGTGTGGCAGGCCGATGCGCAGGTTGTTGTCTTCTGGTAGCTTAAATGGGTCGTCTTCAGCCGTCGTGAAGCTGCCGTCCTCCGCAACACGGAAGCAATGCAGTAGTTGACCGCCGAAATTGCTATCATCTTCAACCTGATAGATGCCCCATACCAAACGTTGTACCAGATGGCGTACCAGTGGATGACCAGCAAGAAACTGCTTGAACAGCGCCGGTTGCCAGCGGCGGCGCGCGCACATGGCCACTTCCAGTCGCAACACCTGTTGCGAGGCAATGGTGCGGGCATCTTTCTTCAGCGACTTGAACCGTTCCACGGCACTGGCCGACAGCTCGGCATCATCGGTTTTCTTGGGTTTGGGTAGATCGGCCAGTCGAGCACCTTCATTGTCCCTGACATAGGGCTTCAATGATTCATCAAACCCGACACGGAACTGACGTGGGCCGAAATCCAGCAACAAAGTGCCGTTGCTATCCAAGCCCAGATCAGGTGCCAGACGGTCTTCTAGTTCTTCGGTCGTCAGGTCGCGGGCTTCGGCAATCTGGTCGATCTTTTCACGGGCACGATCCTGCAGTCCCTTGAACTTCACTTTTTGGGCAATGCCGTTGAGCAGCATCAGCGCGACATCACTGCCGATATTGGCCAGTACGTCCAGCCCGGCCACAGCACGGGTATGCTGGCTTTCACCTGGCCAGGCACGAATATAAGGGGTGAGCTTGCGGGCAACGTCGTCATTTCCCAGCAATCCCAATGCGTGGAATGCCCAGTTCTCTTTGGATGGTGAGCCTGCATACATCCAGGCGGCAAAACAATCCCAGGCAAAATTGGCCAGCGACTGCGGCGTGCAGGCTTCCTTCAATTGAGGAATACCGGCATAGATGCCGTCACTGGTCGGAAAACGCAGCATCGCCCCGATATGATCCAGTACTTCATCTGGCAAGGCTTTACCGTTGCTGGCCAATATGGGCCGCGGCCAGACGTTGGGTTGCCAGAAATCCGGCAGCTTGCCGATCTTGGTCGGGCAACGATCCAGCGGGTCCTCGTCCAACAGGGCACGCAGGGCCGCGCTGGCTTCAGGGCCCGGATAACGGCCGGCGACGGTCATCAACAGGGCATCGTGCCCGTGACTGGCCAACAACCGCAGTGCCAGGGCGGCGCTGTCACGCGCTTCGCCCGCCTTGCCCAGCGCCGGCGCGATCAGGCCGCAGGCTGCATGTTCCGGGTAGCGTAACAGCCACTGCTTCGCTTCTTCGCGCGCGGTTTTCAGCTTTGCATAGGCTCGGGCAACAATGGGTGCCAGCTCGACCGCGCCAAATGGCAAGGCGTAGGACAAATCCTGAGTCGGGCGCTGCTGGACGGTGGCCATCAGGCCGGGCAGAACCTTCAGGCCATATTTGGCGGTGATGTATTGCACGCCATGGCCGGGCTCAGACGCCAGTGCGTTCCACACCGTGATACCCATATCGTTGGGCAGGTGCGCGGCAGCGGTGGCGTCGAAGTTGAACCAATAGCTCAAGCCAGTCTGTCGGTATTCGTGCCAGGTGGCGATCAGTTCGTCGACATTCTGGGTTCGGATGGCTTGGGCAGCCCGCCCGATCAGCTGGTCGGCCAATTTGGTGTTGCCGCGGTTGTATTGTCCGAAACCCAACTGCTGGGCGAGTCCCAGCATGTCTTTACCTGCCTTCCGGTAGTGTTCCTGCTGCCAGTCGCTCAGCTCCATGGCGCGTTCGCGCTGGCCGGGCTGCCATTGTTCGATGGCCAGTAGGCTGAGCGGGTCCAAGGTCAGCGCAGCCATGCCTTGCTTGCTGCGCTTGTTCAGCCATGGCGGGTTGGCCAGCACACGTGGCAGCTCGCTGATTTCTGCGACCTCGATCGGGTTGGCCAGTTGCTCTGTCAGCTGATCCAATACGGTCATTGCAGCGTTGGACAGCCAGGGTTTCAGTGTTGGCAGCAATTCAAGGTGGGCGGGCAACAAGCTGAGCAGGGTCGCATGAAACAGTGGGGACTCTTTGCTGCTGGCTGCCATTTTCTCAGTAAGGGCGGCAATGGCAGCCACTGGCCAACGACGTACCGCGCGTGAGAATCGTGTCAGGGCATTTTTGCTTGACTGTGCTACACCAGCTAGCGCGATGATGGCTCGGGGTACTCCAATACCGCATAGCAGATCGGCAGCCGTGTCAGCATAGGCGCCATGTTCCAGGATCGGCACCGCCTCCACGCCACGTTCCAGCGCCAGGGTAGAAAGGAAGTCATAGCGATTGAAGAACATTTTGTCGGCATAACGGACCAGATCGGGTCGACCCAGTGCTGCGATCACGTCTGGATCGGTTGCAGTCAGTTGCAGCCAGACTGCACTGTCCGGCGCATTGGGGCCTGCCAGGCTGCGCCCCAACTCGTTCGAGAACTCTGGCAAATCCGGCAGCAATAAGCCAAATAAGGGTTGGCGGCAGGTCGATAATGTGTGCAGTGATGCGTTGATCAAGTTCACACATTCGGTCCAGACTGGTTCTTCCGCTGCAGAGAGGTAGTCGCGGAAGACCAACTCGGTTTCGCCGAACGGGCCATACCAAGTGTCGTCCAGCGGTTCGCTGTCATCCAGCTTGATCGAGCATTGATAGCGCTGGCTACGTGACCATTCGATCTGTACCGAGTAACGCTCGGCTTCGATCAATGCGGAGATGGCGTAAGGCAAGCCATGATGCGCCACTAGGTATTCAACGAATAGCGACCCAATATTGCGTGCTTCAGAAGGTGCGATGACGCAGGCAACGGCCAGTAATATACCATCGGAGCCCAGTGTGCCACCCAACTCGCTGTTGGCGAAGCGTTGCTCGGCCTCAACCAGCAGTGGCTGGATTACCTGCGATGAGCCTGCCTGACTGAACTGGACGTGCTTGGTCAGGAGCTGCCGCACCTCATGCCAGCATTGGCGTGCCGGCCGTACTGTAATGTTGGCTGGAAACTGCCGTGAACTGAGGCGGCATTCCATGGCATCGCGCGGCAGATCAAGAACGGGGCCACTGGCGAGCCAAGGTGGTGTATCACAATCAACAGAGGCCGGAGACAATTGGGTATGTGTAGGCTTGACGGGTGCGGGTGTGGCTTCTGTGTTTGCTTTTACCGGGTCTGGCTTGGAGCTTTTCCCGATACCGGCTGTGGTAACAGCGCCGACTTCCACATAGCCTTTGCTGGTTTTTTCCTTGACCAGTTTGTCCAACGCGGCGGTAGCTTTGGTGGTATCGGCGAAGCCTTTTGTCTGACTCTGACCATTGGTGCCGATCTTGCCCCATCGAATATTCAGATCACTGCCATCCTGCTCGATTTCCCAAAACTTACTGGAATTGCCCTCAACATACTCGAAACGCCGCATTGGTCACCTGTCTGCTGATTATTTGGATTGGCAGGGCATGTTTGGTACTTTGCCCTTGTGAGACTGAGGCTTGCGGTACCTGATGGTGGTTGTATATGCATACATGGCAAGCCAGACGGTATTGTATGCAAAAAGCATTATGCTTTGGTGGGTAAAGATGAAAAAAGTTTGATGGTGGCCGTAAACGTAGCGCATCCTCGAATAGCGAAAATCCAGAGTTGCTAGGCGAAGGCGTGGATTGGCGTCAAGGATAGGTGGATTGGACTGGCAAGGGGGCAATGCCATGTGCCGGCTCACGCTGGCATTGCGTCCACCTGGATTAATTGGCCGTCAACTTGATTGGGCATGCGGACAGATGACCAGCCCGCGGTCACCATCGACTTCTACCTGAGTGCCATTTTTCAGTAACTGCATGATACCCGGGATATTGACGACTGCCGGGATGCCATATTCACGCGCGACAATGGCCCCGTGCGATACCATGCCACCGGTTTCGGTGATCAGTGCGCTGGCTCGTAGAAACAGTGGAGTCCAGGCGGGGTCGGTAGAGGGGGCGACCAACACGTCGCCATGTTGCAGTTGTGCGCCATCATCCGGGCTGTTGATCAGGCGGACCGTACCGGTGGCCCGGCCGGCTGCGACCGCCAAACCGTGATAAACCGTATCGTTTTCTCCTTGTTGAATCCGGGCCTGTACTGGGCGTGGACTGTCCAGTTCCAGCAAATCCGGGGCGACTTGCGCATTCTGCTGTCGTTGGCGTTCATGACGATCGGCAATCAGTGTGATCAGACCTTGGCCTTGCCAGATACCGGTCATCAATTGGGCCAGATCTTCTGAGCTGCAATGGAAGACATCCTCCACCTGCAACAGCAGGCCGCGTCGTTGTAGGCGGCGACCAATCTCCAGTGCGATGAGTCGCGACAGGCCTGATATCCGGACAATGGCTGATTTGGCTGCTTCACGCTGCGCCGCTTCCACGGCGGCATTGCGAGCCATCGTGCGAATGGTGGGGTGCAGCCAGCGCGGCACGTGCTGACGGATGTCTGCCCAAGCATCGTCGCGGGTTTGCCGGCGGCGTATGGCCAGTTGCTTGTGTTCGTCGCGGCCAATCATACTGCGCAGGGTGACCAGCAACCAGCTTGGGTCCTCTCGCCAACGCGGTCGCTGTAAATCCAGTTCATAGATTCCCCGGTGGCCAAAATCGTGGAGGAAGGCGTCCATTGTCTGCCGGAATGTTGATGCTTCAGGCAACTTGCGCCAACAGAAAGGGTCGTGTTCCGCTGTTTGCAACAATGCAATGGCATCGGGTTCACCGGATGCCAAGTCAGCAAGTTGTGCCAGACGCTGGCCATGTTCGGCACTGGTGATGCCTTCGCTGTCTATGACCAATGCTTGTGCCAGTCGTTCGCCTTGGGCTGCGAGAAAGCGATTCAGTAACCAAGCGAGAGCCATGTGGGTGCCCATTCCGGCGCTCAGCATCAGGTGCAGTTCCGGTTGGCGCGTGAAAAACCGCCCAAGGTCGTTCAGCGTTTTGATCAGGGTACTGTCCGGCTCGTCATGCCAGGGATGGTGCAGGTGGCGCGCTACTTCCTGTTCCACGCGTTGAATGTACTGTGAGCCGCGTGGCCGGATGTGGGTCAGCTTGGCGCCTAGCCTGACATTGCGTAACAGGCGGCGTAAACGATCGGGCCAGCTCGATTTACCGGGCACGTCGATTTCGGGCTGATGGCCGCCAATGGTGCGGTTGATCAGTGCGGGTGACAGCCCGAAACAGTCATGGAGTGCCCATTGCATCAATGAAAGATTGAAATAGCCACGTCCGCGATATCGCCGAGCCCAGCTGACCCCCGGTTGAACCGGGTAGCGTACCCGGTGATAGGATGCATGCAGGATGACGCTGACGGGGTAGAGGCTTGAGGTCCAGGTCAGCATCGATTGCGCCATGGGCAATACGTCCCGATAATTGCCGTTGGACCAGAATACCGGCTGATCGGCAATGGCATCCGCGTGACAAAAGCTACGCGTGGTCACGGGGCGGGCCTGTACAAAATGCAGTTGGGTGCCGTCATATACCCATTCGATATCCTGATGCTGTTCACCATCGCCCAATGCATCAAAAATTCTGATCGCAAACTGCGCCAATCGCATGATGGCATTGTCAGGTAGGCAAGGGCGGGAGGCGTCAATCGCATCGGTCCTGACCAGCTCGGTTCCGCCATCGGCAATCAGGCAGGTCTGTTGTTCTTTCCGACCAATATGGCGTTCGGCGATGTGCCAATCCGGTCCTCGCCGCTGTGTGTCGACCACAAATTCGTCCGGTGAAGCGGCACCGCCCACTACCGATTCGCCCAGACCAAAATTGGCGCTGATATACACCAGATCTTCACGTCCGCTGCGTGGATCGCAAGTAAAGGCCACGCCGGCGGCCACAGCCGGTACCATGGCCATGATGACGGCGGCGGGTTTGGCTTGATCAGCGGCAACGGCCATATGTTGCCGATAGCTGATGGCTCGGGCAGTCCAGGCAGATGCCCAGCATTCCCGAATGGCCATGATGACTGCTGTAACCCCCAGTACATTCAGCGAAGAATGATGCACCCCGGCAAATGATGCCTGGCTGGAATCCTCCGCAATTGCAGATGAGCGTACCGCGCATGGTAGTGCGGTCAGTCCTTGTTGTTGCAGAAAAGCCCGAATGGCTTGTTCGATGGCAACGGGAATCGGCAAGGAAAGAAAACTTTGCCGGATGTCAGCCAATAATGTTGCGCTGGCTTGGGCACCAGCTTGTTCCGCCGCCGCCAGCTTGTCGGTCAATTGGTTCTGTATAACAAATTGCGCATACGCTTCGGCAACCACTACGCCACCCGCAGGCACTTGAAAGCCATAGCGTGCCAGACGGCTGAGATTCCAGCCCTTGCCACCTACCACACCCGCACCAGCCTCAAAGGCTGCTGACCAATCGATTACCCAAGTCATGCGCTACTCCGGTTTGTCTGCTGCGCCGTCGAGAAACAAGGCGATCTGCTCTGAAAAAAGCACATGCAATTCAAGGCCCGGTACATTCAGCCAGTACAGGATAGGGCCCAGCATCATTAGCTCCAGGCTGGCAACCAGCCGGTCAACTGGCATGCCCGGTGTGACATCGCCCTGTTCCTGCCCTTTTACCAGCACCATGTTGAGGTGCACGTCAAAGCCAGATCGTGGCGAGTTGCGGTTCATCAGTTGCGGTGCCGACATCCGGTAGGCGACATATCGTGCCACATACAGCTTGTGCTGGGTAAACCAGCCCGCCAGCCCGCCATAAAGCTCATTGAGACGGGTACGGGTATCGGGGAACATTGCCAGCAGCTCTGTGATCTGCTCATGACACGCCTGATTTTGGGCACGAATGTAAGCGGCAAGAATGGCCTCTTTCACTGGAAAGTATTTGTACAGCGTGGCTTTGGAGACATCAGCAGCTTGGGCGATTCGTTCCATGGTGACTTGATCGAATCCTTCCTGCTCGAACAAGGCCATGGCCACATCGATAATCTGGCTGTGGGTGGCGGCTTTTTTCCGCTCGCGACGTCCTGCGTCCATGATTAGAATAGAGGTTAAAAACATACGTCGTATGATAATGAACGTCGTATTGTTTTTAAAGTGGCAATTTGCAGATGTAAAAAAAGCCACGTAAGGTGGCTTTTAACTGGGAATCCCTTCGGTTATCGGGAATGTCAGCAAGTCTATTTCGGTAGGCTGTCCAGCCATACCTCCAGGCCCATTGCATTCAGGTTGCAATCCATCATCAACCAGTCATGGGCGGTGTTTTCACTGCCTTGAAAGCCTTGCCTCTGCAGGCGGTGCCAGAGCCAGTGGTAAAGGCTGTCGCGCAACTGGCGATGGCGGGAGGCGCCTGCGTTTTGTAAAGGCAGCGCAATATTCATGAATGCATCCAAACATTCATGCAGATCTCTTTCCAATTGTGGGATGTCCGTCACTTTACCGAAATGGGTCAAATAGGCGGCATCCGGTTTCAGCGCTGCCAGTCGTTCGATCGAAGTATGAGCTGCATCGGGATCGAATTGGGGTGGGGTGGTGGTCGGAAACACGAAGGCCCGGCCATTGCAATCCAGTGCACGATAACTGAGGCCGAACGTATCGCCGGTAAAAATGCCATTGCTGCCAGAATCGTGCACACAATGGTGGTGCCGAGCATGGCCAGGGGTGTCAAAGAATGTCAGGACACGGCTACCCAATTCGACGGTATCGCCATCGTTCATCACCTGTACACGGTTCGCCGGAATCGGTTTCAGCTGCCCGTAACTGCGTGCCATTTCGGCTTCACCGTATACCTGGGTAGCACTGGCAGTGAGGATGCGCGGGTCGATCATATGCCTTGCCCCACGCGGATGGATCAATACTGTGGCGTTTGGCAATTGTTGAATCAGCGTGCCGGCCCCGCCAGCATGGTCAAGGTGCACATGGGTCAGTATTAGGTATTGCACGGCTTCAACCGGGACATGATGTGCCGCCAGTGCGCGTAACAGGCCTGGTACCGAATAATTGGTTCCGCAATCCACCAAGGCTGCGACATCGTCATCGACAACCAAATGTGATGCGGCCAGGCCGGTTCGCTGGAATTCTACATCGATGGCGCTGACGCCATGGGCGTAGCGATAGATCTGATCATTGTTCTGCATCCGCGCATTCTATCCAAGTTGAGATATGTCATGCGGAAAAATGCAAGGTAGAAATCCGATGAACTTTGTTGCGGTGCAATATGGAAAAATGATTTCGTTTTTGTTGCTTTGCATCATTGTTGCATGGCAGCATAATTTGTTAAGTGTTTATAAGTTAATGATTTATAATGTAAAAATCTGATACTAAATTTGTCTATCAAACGATTGTTTGAAAAATACTTGCGGAAAGATAAACTAAAGCGTACTGTTAAATCAGAGCCCAAAGCGGGTGGTGGGCTTGCATTGTGGCAGATATGCGGTATTCGATATCAAGCCCCGACCTGTCTGGTTTTCCTGTTTTGAACCGCACCGAATTTGATGGAGATTGACTGAGATGGCTACCTACAAGGCGCCGATGCGCGATATGCAGTTCGTATTGCATGAATTGCTGGATGCTGAAAAGGTTTTGTCGACCCTTCCTGGCTATGAAGAGGTCTCAAAGGATGTGCTGGATCAATATCTGGAAGCCAGCGCCCAATTCTGCGAAAACGAGATTGCACCGCTTAACCGTGCTGCCGATGAAGAAGGTTGCCACTGGGATAATGGTGTGGTCACCACACCTAAAGGTTTCAAGGAAGCCTACAAGCAGTTCTGTGAATTGGGTTTTCCCAGCTTGGATTGTGATCCGGCCTATGGTGGTCAAGGCATGCCCAAGACTTTGGGCTTCCCATCCATGGAGATGCTGATTTCTGCCAATGTAGCCTGGTCGATGTACCCCGGTTTGTCGCATGGTGCATACAGTGCCATCCACGCCCATGGCGAACAATGGATGAAAGACCTGTATCTGCCCAAGATCGTTGATGGTACTTGGTCCGGCACCATGTGCTTGACCGAGCCGCATTGTGGTACCGATCTGGGAATGCTGAAGAGCAAGGCGGAAGTCAATGGCGACGGTACGTACAACATCACCGGTACCAAGATTTTCATCTCCGCTGGTGAACACGATCTGACCGATAACATTATCCATTTGGTGCTGGCGCGTCTGCCGGATTCACCAAAAGACATCAAGGGCATCTCTCTGTTCCTGGTACCGAAATTCCTGCTGGATGCGAATGGGAACCCTGGCGAACGCAATGGCGTGAGCTGTGGTTCGATTGAGCACAAGATGGGTATCAAAGCCAATTCGACCGCCGTACTGAACTTTGACGGCGCCAAGGGTTGGCTGGTGGGTGAAGTGAACAAGGGCATGACTTGTATGTTCACCATGATGAATGCAGCGCGCCTGGGTTGTGGCATGCAAGGCCTGGGTTTGGGTGAAGCGTCCTACCAGAATGCAGTAGCTTATGCCAAGGATCGCGTGCAGATGCGCTCACTGACCGGCACCAAACGGAATGACCTGCCGGCCGATCCGATCATCGTACACCCGGATGTACGCCGCATGTTGCTGACTGGTAAGGCTTATACCGAAGCAGGGCGTGCGTTCTCCACTTGGCTGGCATTGCAACTGGATATCGAAGAGAAATCCACTGACGATGCAATCCGCCAGGATGCTGCTGATATGGTGGCATTGCTGACCCCGATCGCCAAAGCCTTCATGACTGACAATGGCTACACCGTGACCAACCTGAGCATGCAGGTTTACGGAGGTCATGGCTTCATCCGTGAATGGGGCATGGAACAATTTGTACGTGACTGCCGAATTTCGCAGATTTACGAAGGCACCAATACCATTCAAGCTCTGGATCTGATCGGCCGTAAAGTCTTGCTGGATCAAGGCCAGAAGCTGCGTAAATTTACCAAGATCATCCACAAGTTCTGTGAAGCCAACGGGCAAGACCCGCAGATGAAAGAGTTCGTCGAGCCACTGGTCAAGCTGATGAAGGACGTGGGTGATGTCACCATGCATATCGGCATGCAGTCGATGATGAACAAAGACGAAGCAGGTGCCGCAGCAGTAGATTACTTGCGCCTGGTGGGGCACTTGGCCTTCGGTTTCTTCTGGGCCTGGATGGTCAAGGTTGCCTACAGCAAGATGGAAACCGGCGACAAGAAGTTTTACCAATCCAAGGTGACCACGGCACGTTTCTACTTCCAGCGGCTGTTGCCTGAAACCGCATCGTTGCTGCAAACACTGCGCTCTGGTTGCAAGAACCTGATGGATCTGGAAGAAGACAGCTTCATCTTCTAATACCCAAGGCGGTTTAGCCGCTAACGAAAGTTTTACCTTCGATATTTGCCCGGCTTTGGCCGGGCTTTTTTTATGCCGTCATCCATAATTTATAACTAAGATGGAAAATATAACGTTGATATTTTAATGAATACCGTTGTGCTATGTTGAAGCTGGCGCCATTTGCACATCGCCGCAGTGAAGCGATGGGGAATGAGGCTGGCACCGGCCCTTGTCGGTGACGAACAACCAATGAGGAGAGCAACATGCAACAACATCACACGGGCCTTGGCCGCTGGTGGCTTGGGCTCATCTTGCTATTGTCGGTGCTGGGACTGACATCCTGCCTGGAGGTGGCAAAGCCCAGCCAGAACCGATACCTGGTTGATGCTCAGGGGAGGGCGCTGGTACTACATGGCATGAATACGTCCAGTTCGGCAAAGCACAGTGCCGATCACATGCCATGGATTATTGAAAGTGATGTTGAGCGGGAAGCCACCGAATGGGGCTTCAACTTTGTGCGGATACTGGTGTTCTGGGGGGCCATTGAACCGCAGAAAGGAGTCTATGACTACCAATATCTCGACGAAGTGCAAAAGCGGGTGGAATGGTATACCCGGCGTGGTATGCATGTGTTGATCGATATGCACCAGGATTTGTACGGTTATGGTGTAGGTGGTAATGGTGCACCACCATGGGCTACCGAGACTGATGGCCACAAGCCTGGCAGTTTTGATGTTGGCCAGTTCTGGTGGTTGAAAAATCTGGACCCTTCCATCATTGCTGCATTCAAGAATTTCTGGGAATACCGTGATCATCGCTATCTGCAAGACCATTACATTGCCGCATTTCAGCTAATCGCCCAACGCTTTCGGGGCAATGTCGATGTGATTGGCTACGACTTGATGAATGAACCCCACGCGGGGGATTTGGGCAAGGCAATCAGTGGTGAATTTCAACGAAACTGGCTGGCAGATTTCTACCGTCGCCTGATTCCCAAATTGCGCCAGATTGAGCCAGATAAGTACCTGTTCTTCGAACCACAGGCTTTCGGTATCAATTTCGGTTTTCCAGCGGCGCTGCCAAAAGTCGAGGACGTTCGCGGCGGCGAGCCGCGGCTGGTCTATTCCCCTCATATCTATCCGGTATTTCAGCATGAGGGCATGAAGTACAATGATATCGATCGCAAACAGATGCGGGACTGGTCCAAGTACCGGGCTGCCGAAATGGACTTGCACGGTACACCAATGGTTGTCGGGGAGCTGGGTGGATCGGAAAAAATGCCAGGCTTTCATCAATACTTGGACGATGTGCTCACCATGCTCGACGACATGGGAGCGGGTTGGGCTTATTGGGCAAGCGATCCGGGGGATTGGGGACCGGTCAACGGTGATCGCGTCGAAATGCCCAAGCTGAATCGGTTGATCCGCACCTACCCACGCGCCATTGCCGGCGAACCCGTGTCGTTTCGCTATGTACCTGGCGCAGCTCATTTCACGTTGGTATTCAGGGAAAAAGCCGGCGTGACGGGGCCGACTGAAATCTTCATTCCGCGTCGTCATTACCCTGAAGGTTTTGAATTGACGGTGTCTGACCCGGCAGGCAGTTGGCGGTCTGAATATGACGTACGAACGCAAGTGCTGAAGCTGTGGACCAATCCTGCCGTTGCTGAACATACCGTACGTATCCATCGCAAATATCAGAACTTGTATCTGCCTTATCTGGCCAAATGCGTGGGGACACAAAACGGTTCGGTGACCAATGGTACGCAGGCATTGGCCCAGGATTGCAACGGTGATATCTCGCAGGGCTGGATGATTGGCAGCGATCAGACATTACGCAGCAAGCAGGACATCAATCAATGTCTGGACGTCAGCGATGGATTGGCGATCAATGCCAAAAAAGTCCAAACCTACACTTGCAACGGTACCAATGCGCAGAAATGGTACTTCGACAATGGTCTGTTGCGTTCAGCACTGAACACTAGCAAATGCCTGGACGTATCCTATGGTGGTACCAGCGATAAGATGCAACTATGGGATTGCATTGGTGGCCGTTCACAGACTTTTGCCTATCGGGCAGAAGCCACCAATCGATATTTGGCGATGAAGAACGAAGCTAATGGCCTGTGTCTGGATGTCGAGGGTGGCAACATGGCAGATGGGACCAATGTCATTGCCTATGCTTGCCACGGTGGCGCCAATCAAAGCTGGCTATACGAGCCCAGTACCGGCTTCATCCACAGCAGGCAGGATAACCGCTATTGCCTGGATAACCGCGGCAAGACTGAATCCGGCAGCAGTCTGGGTATCTGGCTGTGTACCGACTCCGACAATCTGCGCTTTAACTGGAATGGCAGTACCATCCGGCCTTATCGAAATGTTGACCTGGCCGTGGCCGCAGGCAATGCGGGAAACCCCGTAACGCAACAGGCCAGCGATGGTGCCAGTGCTCAAGTGAAATGGCGGATGGAGTAATCAGCACGGATAACTTGTTGATCTGACCCGGCAGGACGGCTGCGCTGCATGATGTAGCCGTCCGCAGCCTGTTTGTGTGAAGCGCATGGGGCTGTTTGGGTCATGAGCCTTGTGGAACATCTGAACGCGGTGGGCTCGACCATGGGCTCCCATTCGGATACGCTCTGATTCCCACCCATCACACAATCCTATGCCTGTTCATGCCTGGTTTGATTTCGCTCCTGATGGCGGTCCTGTTCATGTTGGTGGCTGCTTGGTTGTACTGGCCATCACCAGAGATTGCTTTTCGTACGGATGAATCACCTGTTGCATGGTTGTCCAGTGCGCAGATGTGGGCGATGGCCGTGTTGTCACTCAGGCTTTGGGGAAACTCGATCCTACCCCGCAAGTTATGCCTATGGCTGGCGCTGGCAATGATGGGAATGGCGTTCGATGAACAGTTCATGCTGCATGAGCATTGGAAGTACTCATGCCACCAGTGGATATCGGCCTGTCGTTACACCTGGATGACTGAGCTGCCGATGTTACTGGTCGGCAGCCTTGGCTTGTTGACAGGAATCTGGTTGCAACACAGTTTGCTCACACCTCATTTACGCAGGTTATTGTGGGCGTCGCTGTTGATAGGGCTGATGGCGCTACTGTTGCGCTTCACCGAACAGCCTATCGTGTTGCTACCTTACAAAGCGGCGTTGCTGGTGATTGCCCAGGCGTTGTTCATTGCCACATTGCTTGGCGTACCATCAGCATCAGCCGATACCCGTCAGGTGCACTCCGCATAGAAATCACTTTCAAACGGATACCATTCGCCACCTATATTGGCAAAGACAATACGGCGTTTGAGGATGGGCGTCGTGCCCTCGACGATTTCGGGCATGCCCCAAAGATCCCATTGTACGAAGTCCGCAATGGCGTCGTTGTTCAAGTCAATCTCATAGACGGCAGCACGTAATATCCCCTCCGGGCTACCACCAGCAACCGATGTTTCAGTACGGTGACTGATCTTGGCTGTTCGTAACGGAAGTGCTGTCGGCGCCTGAAACCAGAGCAAGGGATCTTTGATGGCAGGGTAGTCAGCCAATACATTCTTGCCACGACGACGATTGCTCAAGCCTTCTGCACAACCACCGTTTTCACCGTTAGGCTTGAACTGGATCTGTGGTGTCCATTGATAGGCACCCACCAGGCCGGTACACCCAACCACATGCTCCACAATCGGTTTGTCGAGCTTAAGATCGAAGCGACCAATATCCCATGCCCCTGAATAGTGCCAACCCAGGTGTTGACGGAACTCCCAACGCGGCCCACCCGTGACATGACCCCGCTGCAGGATACCGAAGTGCGCACTGACCTGTTCGATACCTGCATTGCCCGACAGGATTTCGCGAGGGCTACGGAACAACGAAGGCCGGATTGCGGGTAGCTGCAATTTTGAAAAACCTTGAACCCGGCAATCATGCACAATCGGCGACCCATAGGGAAAATCTTTGATGTTCGGATAATCCGTACGGGGCCAGAGCAGCGCGAATTTTTCCCCTTTGGCATTCGCGGTGGCTTGCTGCATCTGTTTGCAGCTCAATAGCGGGGGATTCATGCTGGCAGGGGCAACGATCCCATTTGCCAGCAGGTTTTTCATGGCATCGAATTCCGGAACCGGATAACGGATCAACTTGGGTTGCGGCACTTCGTCTGTCAGGAATTCCCCGCTTTCATTTCTGCCGTTTTCCAGGTGGCGCTGCTTGTCGGAGAGTAAGCGCTTATGGAAATGGCCACCAGCGGTAAAGAGTGCCTGAGCTGATGGTGCTATCCAGAACGCACGCAGTGGTGAATACAGCGGGTTTTTCTGACCGGAGTTGGGTGGAGCATATTCATTGCCGATCTCTGCAAGTATCAGTGGCTTGTCCCCCAGTAAGTTGCATGGAACAAAGCCCCGGCGTGACTCGCTCCATTCGATCTCGCAGCTTTTATCATGCTGTGAGATAGGGGTGACCTTGGTGTTGGTAATCAGTTGAACAATAACCGGACTGTTTACGTCAGCGGTCTGGCGGACATTCACCCATGAGCCCAACACCCACTTTGTTGAGTCTGCTGCGTTTGCGGAAAACGTCAGCAGGAAGTATGCCCCTGCAAGCCCCGCCTGTTTGACAAAGCGAGGAAGCCAATCGTGTGGGGTGAGAATGTCTGAACTGCGTATGTGTGTTGAACGTGTCATGTTGTTCCTGAATGAAATGGCGTATCAACCTGTCCGTAGCGTGCTTCAGACTACTGTTCTTGACACCACAGGCCAGTCGTGACGCAGGAATGCCGCATGATAAGTCAAGCCAGGACGGGACATGCGCATATTCTGGTTTTTACGAAATCAGATACTTGACCTGTCAGTTCATTGTCATGTATAAATCTATTAACAAATTAGTTAATAGTTAAAATGACACAATCTCTAGACCGCATTTTTGAAGCGTTGGCATCAGGGCCCAGACGGCAGATTTTGGCTTATCTGACGGAAGCCGAGCTATCGACGTCTGATCTGGCTACCCGTTTTTCAATGAGCACGCCGGCAATATCGAGGCACCTTTCGGTACTTGAGACAGCTGGATTGGTTACCAGTGAACGGCGCGGACAGTTTGTGATGTACCGCTTGAATCGCGACAGTCTGGTGAACAGTCTGATGGGCTATGCCTTCGAACTTTGCCCTGTGGGTAACGAGTTGAAACGTGAATCCCGTGAATTGTCACAGCAGCATAAAGATGAACTGAAAGGTGATCATGTCTGACCTCCAAGTCATACCTAAGCACCACCGGGTCCAAGTACAACATGAAACGGATGTGGTGCAAGGATCAGTCAAATGGGCACCCGCGAAATCATTTTGGTTTACCGGTATGCTGTTCGCAACGCTGATTGGCGGTAGTCTGACATGGAGCTGGTCGGCATTTGGCGTGTTTCTGGCGAGCACTGCGGCTGTATTGCTGTTTGGACATTCATTGGGCAGCCATCGCAAGTTGATTCACGACAGTTACCAATGCCCGCGCTGGCTGGAGTACACATTGGTTTATATGGGGGTACAGGTAGGGTTGTCGGGGCCTTTGGGGTTGTTGCGACAACATGATCTGCGCGACTTTGCGCAACGGCTGCCCGATTGCCACGACTACCTGCGTCACCGCAACGTGTTCTGGCGAGATGCATGGTGGCAGTTGAATTGCGAACTGATTCTGGATCGACCGCCGAAACTGAATCTGGAACCACGTGTTGCCAATGATCGTTTCTATCAATTTCTGGAACGGACCTGGATGTGGCAACAGTTACCGCCCGCCATTGTGCTTTACATGCTGGGCGGATGGGCCTTTGTGTTCTGGGGGGTATGTGCACGCATCACGGCGGGCGTATTCGGACACTGGTTGGTTGGTTATTTTGCACACAATCAGGGTGACATGCATTTTGAAGTAACGGGTGCCGCAGTACAGGGGCATAACATTCACTTGGTCTCATTGCTAACCATGGGGGAGTGTTGGCACAACAATCATCATGCTTTCCCTGGTTCTGCCAAGCTGGGGTTGGCACCCGGTGAATGGGATCCGGGTTGGTGGGCATTGAAATTGATGGCGAGGGTAGGGTGGGTATGGGGTATTCGTCTGCCTGCCGATCTGCCTCATCGTGCCGTTTTGCAGCCTTGCCATGTTGATGCAATGTCCATGGTGCAACGAGCGGGAACATCTCTCACGTTACCAGCCACAAGGCAGTGGTCCGTATTGTGGGGGGTAATGCGAGAGTGGTCGGCACATGCGCAGAGGGCAACACCCACCATCTCTGGCCCGGTAGCCAATTTATCGCCAAGTCAGCTGCGATGGCTGGTGGGTGAACGGATTCCCTTCAGCATAAAGCGGACCAGCCGACGTGTCTCGCTACAAGTCGGTGAGCAAAGAATTGATGGATTGCCTGCGATTTGTTTGGTGTGGTTTGATCGAGGTGGATTGTTCCGCGGGGCCGCGATCGTATTGCTTCCGGTGGCATGCATGGTTGAAACGGTGCGTAGTTGGGTCGAATTGCCGGCCTGAGCGGCTTTCATAAAGCAATTTTCGTGGGTAAGGATTGTGGTGAGGTGCAACACGATGGCATGATCTGCAGCCTGCTGCCGCGCTTAACATGATGATCATGCCGGGTGTTGCAGTTTCCGATCCCATCCTCACTGCACAACAACCATGAAAATACTCAACCCAGCAGTACAGGCAGCTTTGCAGTCCGGTGCCCCGATCAAGTTGAACGTTGGTGGGGGTACCACGCGTCGGGACGGTTATTTCAATATTGATCTGGTGGCGTTGCCTGAGGTGGATATTGTGGCGGATCTGAATGCGCCATTATCCCTGTTGCCAGATAACTGCGTTAGTGCGGTCTATACCAGCCATGTGCTGGAGCATGTCACCAATTTATTGGGGCTGATGGAAGAACTGCACAGAGTCTGTCGGCCAGATGCGATGCTGGAGATCATCGTGCCACATTTTTCCAGCCCCCTGTATTACTCCGATCCAACCCATGTTCGTCCCTGGGGCATTTACACCATCGGCTACTTCATGGATCGCGAAGACCAGATCGGGCGCAAGGTGCCCAGCTATTATTCCCAGGCACGTTTCAAATTGCTGGAACGACGACTGGTGTTTTCGCGGAGCAATCTGTTTGACCGCTTACTGGTGCCGGCACTGCGAGCAGTCCTCAATCGCTGGTTCGCTGCAATGGAGGTTTATGAGCGACGTTGGGCATGGATTTATCCCGCCCTTGAAATCCGCATGATGGTCACACCCAAGAAATAGCACTCAGCTTTGACTGGCGTTCATAAAACTGATGGAGAACAAGCTGGTCAGCTCATCGTCCCCTGGCAACATCAGGTCGCGTTCGTAGGTCATTCCGATGTGTTCCAGCAGACGTATCGAACGCTGATTGTCCGGTGAGGTAATGGCCAGTAATCTGGTCAGCTTCAAGGTGTGCTGTGCATGATGCAACATGCTCTGGGTAGCTTCCCGAGCATAGCCATGACCGCGACTGGCCGGCAGGAAGGCATAGCCGATATCAATATCCGGCAGTGTGTCACGACGGATCAACCCACATAGTCCCAATGGCGTACCATCCTCGGTCCGTTCAGTCAGATACATGCCAAAGCCATGCTGTACATAGCTGACCATTGGGCCATCTTGAATATATCGGCGGGCATCGTCCAGCGAATGCACATCGCGGCTGCCAATGAAGTGCAGCCAGTCCGGATCGTTGACCAAGGCCATGATGAACGCAGCATCATCAACAGTGAGTGGGCGCAAGGTGAGGCGAGCAGTATGCAGGATGGTGTTGTGGGTGGATGTATCCATATCGATCCTTGGTGTCATGCTTTGGGTTGCTGGGACTGTGCATGGTAGACCCATTTCGCGAAGAACGGGGTGAGATCCTGCCCGCTGGCCTGCGCCATCGCTGCCTTGAAATCGTTGGTGGTGACCGACAAACCCCAATAACGTTGGGTATAGTGACGCAGGCCATGCCAAAAGATTGTGTCACCCAAATGCTCTCGCAGCATGTGGACGACATAGGTTCCTTTGTCATACACCAACGCACGGTCATTGGCACTAGGGTTTAGCCAGTCGGAGAAAATCAGCGGCTTGTCTTCACCTCGTTCGCGAACATGCTCGTACGAAGTACGGGCGCTGTCGATGTGACGCAAGTATTCCTCGCGGCCGAAGCGATATTCCAGATAGGCGGCAGTCATGAAGCTGGCGATACCCTCATTGAGCCACATTTCGGTCCAGCGACGGTTGGTCAGGCCGTTCCCCCACCATTGATGGGCTAGCTCATGCGCGCCCAGCCAGATCTTCTTTTCGTTGGCAAGCACACGCTTGCCGTAACTTTCATCCAACATGGCGATGTGATTCAGCTCCTGGGCTACTTTGCCTGCTGCCAATACCTGTGTGTAATGTTGACCAGGGTAGGGGATGCCTGCCTTATCTTCAAAAAAGCGCAACATGGTTGGCGTGTCGGCAAACACCTGTCGCAGTGCCTGTTCGTCAAAATTGGCTGAGCCAAGATAACGGAGCTGTACGTGCGCATGATGTGCCCTGACTTCACGATACAGGCCAGCGGTAAAACCATAGAGGTAGCTGGGCATCGGTGCTGTTTGTCGCCACTCGCTGGCGATACGATCACCTGATAAGGGGCGGGTGGTGTGATGCTGGCCATTGGCGGCGGCTTTCAGGCCGCTTGGCAAAATCAGCGTCAGGTTCAATGTGGCCCGATCACTTGGATCATCCACGCAGGGCATCCAGTCACTGGTGGAAAATGCGGTGTAGATCTGCTGTGCTGCGGGGGAGAAGTACAACCCAGCTTTAGGTTGTCCTTGATATCGAATGGTGAGCGTATGCGGGTTTTCGGTTGATGCAGGTAGACTGACGACAAGACGTCTTCCTTGCTTGCTGAAAGCCAGTGTCTGGTGGTTGTGGTTGGTAATGTTGTCGATGTTCAGCTCACCCGCATCCAGCTGGATTTGAGATGCCGTACTGGTGAATGTGACCGTTAGTTCCCCTTGAAGGTGCTGGGTAAGCAGGTCAGGTGTCAGTTGCAGCTGATAATGGAGAATATCGATGTTGCCTTCTGGATGCGGCAAGCTGGTGCAGCCTGTCAGCAAGGCCAGGATGATCAACCATGGGGTGCGATGTATTGGTGTCATTGTTTCAGGTGGATAGGGGGGGTGCCCAACTGCTTTAGGCGCCGTCATTGCAAGTCATCGGATATGTACTGTTGGCGAAGCGTCTGAATGGTAAACCAAGCGGAGCGATATACGTTTTCGTGTGTGGATCTGGTTGGCCTGTTGTATTGGGTGTAAGACCACCACCTCGGTCCATTCAGACCGTATTGGTGCAAATAGCTGCTTGGCTTGCACAAGCAGGCATCATCATCCAATACTTCTTCAGTCTTGGTACCGTCAGCCATGGGGTCTTGGCGCGATTGCATTCCCGATTGATTTTGCCTGATTTAAATTCACATGGTTTGTAGGTAAAAGTCGATTCAGTGCTGGAAATGTTGAGTAGCTATCCATCATTCGTGCTTCGCCAAGACACACTTTCGGCTTGATCTTGCCTAGAGGACAACAGTGGAGGCAGCAGTGCTGACGAGGTTGTCCACCGTTTGTTTGAATGTTTCAACAGTAACCTCGGCAATCTTCCTTTTGCCAGCCTGTGGCGCAGATATGCCGTTGATTTTATGAATACCAGTGGTACTACATGTTGTGAGCAGACAATCTGCTGCTGATGCGCTGTATTGTTGCGCTGACGCAAGGATTGTTTTCTTGTGCAATGCAAAAATGTCATCGAATACTGCTATATGAAGGGTAACCGACGGTATGGAAAAGGTGAGCATGACTGAAAACTATCCACTAGAAGGTCTGCGGCCCGGTCAGCGTGCTGAAACGATGCGTCGTCTGACGGTCAACGATATAGAGTTGTTTGCGCTGATGGGGGGCGAGATTGATAGCGAGCAGATACGACCTGCAGGCGAAGGGCATGTGGCTGCCCATGCCAGTGGCTGTGTGGCGTTGGTGCTGTGGTTGATCTGCAACCGCATGCCAGGGGCTGGCAGCGAAGTGATGCGGCACGACCTGCGGTCAGCTGGCATGGTCATGGTAGGGGACGAGATCGATTGCGATGCAGAATTGTCAGAAGTCGATGCCGAGACCGGCTTGGCCCTGTTTCGTGTCGGTTGTCGCAATCAACATGGTTCGACTTTACTGTATGGCCATGTTTGGGTTCGGGCACCACGTGAGCGAATTGTCAGCGAGCACGAATCGTTGCCGGAAATCACGCTGCATCGCCATGATGGTTTTGCCCATTTGCTGGAATCCTGCAAGACAAGAGAGGCGGTCAGCTGCGCAATTGTTCACCCTTGCGATCGTGATTCCCTGCTGGGTGCGCTGGAGGCGGCGCGCCATGGTTTGATTCGGCCGATTCTGGTAGGGCCACAGGCCAAGATTCGAGCCACTGCCGAGGCAGCTGGTGCGAGCCTGGATGGCATTGAGATGCTGCACACCGAACATAGTCACGCTGCAGCGATGGCCGCTGTCGAGCTGGCGCGCAATGGCCTTGTTGAATCGTTGATGAAAGGTTCGCTACATACCGATGAATTGATGGCCGCCGTGGTGCCCAGTGCCACGGGCCTGAGAACCGGCCGACGTATCAGTCATGTGTTTGTACTGGATGTGCCAGCCTACTCGCGGCCACTGCTGGTGACCGATGCGGCCATCAACATTGCACCGGCTTTTGAAGAGAAGATCGATATCGTGCAAAACGCTATCGATCTGGCACACATTCTGGGTATTCCTGAACCCAAGGTCGCAATTTTGTCGGCAACCGAGGTGGTCAATTCGAAAATTCCGTCGACCATGGATGCCGCTCTACTATGCAAAATGGCCGATCGGGGGCAGATTACTGGTGGCATACTGGATGGCCCGCTCGCTTTCGACAACGCCATCAGCATTGAAGCAGCCCGTACCAAGCGTATTGTGTCACCCGTGGCTGGCCAAGCAGATATTCTGGTCGCACCAGATCTGGAGGCCGGGAATATGCTTGCCAAGAATATGGCGTATTTTGCGGGGGCCGATATTGCGGGGGTGGTTGTCGGTGCACGGGTACCGATTGTACTGACCAGTCGTGCCGACAGTGTGCGTTCGCGTCTGGCCTCTGCTGCCATCATGGCATTGGTGGCGCATGCCCGTCGCCCAACTGTTGAGGAATGAGCCATGGATGGCTTGTTGGTGGTCAATGCTGGTTCATCCAGCCTGAAATTTGCTATCTACACGGTTGACGATACATTACCAGACCCGCTCTGGCGCGGTATTCTGGACGGCCTACCCAAAAAGCCCCATGCACGGGTAGTGGATCAGCACGGGAATGAATTGATCAATCAACAGGTAGCCTTGCCAGCCGGAGATCCGGCGCTGGCCCCCAGCCGCTGGTTGCTCGCCTGGTTGTCGACATTGAATGAAATCGAACTGAAGGCGGTTGGCCATCGGGTGGTGCATGGCGGTACGGAATTCATTTCGCCGGTGCGTATCGATGGTGAAGTCATGATCCGCCTGCAAGCGCTGATCCCACTGGCCCCCTTACATCAGCCTGGCAATCTGATTCCGATTCAGGCCATCACCAATCATTACCCGACACTACCGCAAATTGCCTGCTTCGATACCGCCTTTCACCGTAGCCAGCCGGCGTTGGCCCAACTTTATGCCTTGCCAGACCATATCACCCGTCAGGGCGTAAGAGCTTATGGTTTTCATGGCCTGTCTTATGATTACATCACCAGCCGGCTACAGGATATTGCTCCGCAGCATGCACAAGGCAAGCTGGTGGTGGCACATCTGGGCAATGGTGCCAGCATGTGTGCCATTGAGGGGGGTAAAAGTGTGGCCAGCAGTATGGGTTTCACTGCGCTGGATGGCCTGATGATGGGCACCCGCTGCGGAAATCTCGATCCCGGGGTGTTGCTGTATCTGATGGCGCAGGGGATGGATCACACTGCACTGGAACACCTACTGTATCGTGAATCCGGCCTATTGGGGGTGTCCGGTCTGTCGTCGGATATGCGAGATCTGCTGGCGAGTGATGTGGAGTCAGCCAAACGGGCTGTTGCCATGTTCTGCTATCGTGCTGGTCGGCAACTTGGGTCGCTCGCCGCAGCACTACAAGGGCTGGATACCTTGATCTTCACGGGGGGGATCGGTGAACATGCCGCACCGATTCGAGCACAGATTGCCATGCGTGCGGCTTGGCTGGGCGTAGCGATCGACCCGGACCTGAACAATGCCCATGCGCCAATCATTTCTCCACCGGGCAGTAAAGTAATGGTACGGGTGATGGCGACTGATGAAGAAGCAGTGATTGCCGAACATGTTCGATCCTGGTTGCTGCTGGATTCCACCGAACATTGAAAGGACTTGACCGGAATGAATATTCCTTGCCTGACACTGGCAGGTAGCAAGGCCCTGGTTGTTGGCGTTGCCAATGAACACTCCATTGCCTGGGGATGTGCCCGCGTGTTCCACAAGCTGGGGGCGGAGGTGGCATTGACCTATTTGAACGAGAAGGCCTTACCTCATGTGAAGCCATTGGCTGAACACATCAACGCACCATTGCTGTTGCCACTGGATGTAAGCATTCCAGGTCAACTGGAAGCGGTATTCAATGAGGTTCGTCAATATTGGGGCCGTTTGGATATGGTGGTGCATTCAATTGCCTGGGCTCCCCTTGCGGATTTGCATGGCCGATTGACCGACAGCTCGGTTGATGGATTTTTACGGGCGATGGATGTGTCCTGCCACTCGTTCATACGTATGGCCAAGCTGGCCGAGCCACTGATGCCAGATGGCGGTACCCTACTGGCGATGAGTTACTTGGGGGCCAACAAGGTGGTGCAGAATTACCAACTGATGGGGCCGGTGAAGGCAGCATTGGAGGCATCGGTACGTTATCTGGCCTATGAACTGGGGCCGATGGGAATCCGTGTGCACGCGCTGTCACCAGGTCCGATCCGCACACGTGCCGCCAGTGGGCTGCAGGATTTCGATGAACTATTGTACGACGCCATGCAGCGCTCACCAGAACAGGATCTGGTCGATATCGATGATGTTGGCCATGCCGCTGCCTACTTATGCACACCAGCAGCCCGATTGATCACTGGATCGGTCCAGTATATTGATGCCGGGCACCACATCATGGCTTGATGGTCACGCTGGGTGTGGCCTATCGCGATGCCCGGCAGGTTTGATCACATCATTGACATCACTGTGTCATCCACATTGCTTGTGGAAAAAGGTTTGAATTGTGGTGGCAAGTTATTATTCTGTAATGTGAATTCCTGTGTGATTAAAAAATAGGCAAAGATGTTGCGATGCCGCAATCTAGTGGACATCGTAATGTGATGCACACCATACCGAGCGATATTACCGAGTTGTCTGAAATTTGAGCGATGCTGAAAAGGGTTGCTGCCTCAATGGCTTGGTGCCTGAGTTCATCATTTTGTCCACAGTGATTGTGGATGACCCGCCAGTGTGGGCTATGTCCGCACCATCTGGCCTGCTGAGCCGTGACTGATCCTTCGAATAGGGAGCCTGCCTAGGTTCAACTCTGCATCCATCCACATTCGCTGTGGACAACTATGCGAATTGCCTGGTCAAGTCATTCTGATGAAAGAAAAATTTCAGATTGACTGAAAAATGGGCAGGCAGGGGTGGTTCAATCAGTCAGTAAAAAATCCCGCCGCAGCAGTGACCATTGCAGCATGTCGTGAAACTGACTGCCCCAATAAGCTCCCTCACGAAAGCAGCCTTCCTCCACAAAGCCCAGTGTTCTGGCAAGTTTGATCGATGGATGGTTCTGTGGATGGATTTGTGCCTCAATACGATTCAGCGACATCTGTTCAAAGCCCCAGCTCAATATCGCCTGCATTGCTTCACGCATATAGCCTTGGCCCTGATGCTGCATGGCCAGTTCATAACCGACGGAACATTTTCGCCACGGGCGATGCCAGTTGAACAGCCCGCAACTTCCAATCAGGTTAGTCTCGCCATGTTGTTGGATGCCCCAGCGGGTACCGGGATTGGGAAGGGTGCGCCAACTGGCAAAGGTATCGACCAGTTGGTGGGCTGCTTGGACATCGGGCAATGGGTCGCTACCAAACCAGCGCATCAATACTGGGTCGCTATGAATGGCATAGAGAGCAGGGGTATCGTTGTGCGTAATTTCACGCAGGATAAGGCGCGCAGTGTGTAATTCGGGAAAGGGTGTCATAGTCATGAAAACGTGGGAAGGTTTGACAGTGGCTGCCTGGATACGTGGTTTTACACGCCAATCAGAATCAGATCATTGCACATCAAACTCACCCGATTTCATCCACAGATGCTGTGGATGAGGGCGTGGAAGGTATTGCCAAGTATTTGTACGGATAATTAAATTCGGTATTGATTAAATATAAGGCGCCTGTCAGGTTTCTGTATCCAACTGTTGGCGAGCAGTGGTCAATGCTTCCCGCTCTGTCGCGGCAAGTGTCGGGTAACTCAGCTTCATGTCTTTGAGTGCATCGATAATTGCGCCGATCACTACCAGCCGGGTAAACCACTTGTTGTCCGCTGGCACTACAAACCAGGGAGCTTGAGGGGTGGCTGTGGCGCGGATTGCCTGTTCGTAGGCGTGCATATAGTCGTCCCAGTGTTGGCGTTCGGCGATGTCGGCTGCAGAAAACTTCCAGTTTTTCTCTGGGTTGTTCAAACGTTCATAGAAGCGGCGTTTCTGCTCATCCTTGGATACATGTAGAAAGAATTTGCGGATCATCGTGCCATTACGGCCCAGGTAATCCTCGAAGTGGCGGAGATCGTCACATCGTTCATCCCAGATGCGTCTGGTGACCAATTTGGTTGGCAATTGCTGCTTGTCCAGCAGCGTTGGGTGAACCCGTACCACCAGGACTTCTTCATAATATGAACGGTTGAAGATGCCGATGCGGCCACGCTCAGGCAAGCGCCGCATGCTGCGCCACATGAAATCATGGTCCAGCTCTTCTGACGTGGGGGCCTTGAATGAGTGGACTTCGCACCCTTGCGGGTTGATGCCCGACATCACCTGCTTGATGGTACTGTCCTTGCCCGCTGCATCCATGGCTTGAAACACCAGCAGCAATGACCATTCATTGTGGGCGTAAAGCTTATCCTGCAATTCGGCCAGTTCGGTGATACTTCGCTGTAGCAGGTTCTTGGCCTCTTCACGGAATTCCGATTCCAGACCTGCCGTATCCCCCGGGTTGATCTCGTCCAGCTTGAAGCCTTTACTGTTCTGAATGCGATAACGTTTGATCAGTTTATCGAGCTTCATGATGATCCTTTGGATTGGGGAGGGTCAGTAGGAACCCAAAAACAGGTACACGGCATTGCGACCCTTTTCACCATGGCCGTATCCTAGGTAGAGCGGGCCCAGAAATGTATCCAGCCCGACATGCAGGCCCAGCGATGATTTCACACCCCGCGTTCCCAGTCCCAGTGAACTGTCTTCGACACGACCAATTTCGGCCGATGCACCCATATACAACGACTTGGCAAATTTCACTGGAATGCGCCACATGTAGGTAGCCCGGCCATAGCTTAGACGTTCGCCACGAAACTCGTCTGGTGCATAGCCGGACAGGTTGGCGAAGCCGCCGAGCGTAAATGCCTCGGTTGGCAACAGGCGTGAACCCATCGATGTGCCCCCGCGTGCGGCCAACTGCAATACATGCTGATTGACCGAGATGGCACTTTCCCAGCCGATCTCCAGCCTTTCGTAGCGGGTGTCCGCTCCCATGGCGGGAACAGAGCGACGGTAGTTCCAATGGGTTTGCCAACCATCATTGGGGAAGCTGGGGTTGTCGACTTTGTCTAGGGTCAGATCAACATGGACCCCGGCCAGTCGTGCTTTTTCGCTGCCACTATCCGGTGGGCCGACCGTGACGTGGGCATTGGTTCTGCCGGCATAGGGGCCGATCCGCAATTCACCATAGTCATCCAGATTCAGGCCCAGGTCGACACGGACAATGGTGTCACGTTCTGAGAATTCGGCATAGGCATCACCATTTTGATAGATCTTGCTCAGGCGGCGCTCAGTGCGTAATTCCGGGGCGACGAACCAACGGCTGCCAACTGCCAAGGGTTGATACCATTCGGTGGAGAATCCAAGCCGGCGTCCGATCGAGACCTCGCTCTTCCATTGCGCTCCCAGTGAATTGACCCATTTCTTGCGATAGGCAGTTGCCAAGGTAAAGCTCGATACGTCGTGGGAAGTGGCGGACAAGCCCAAGCCAAAGCGCAGGGTATCCAGACCTTCCGATTTTTCTTGTGGGTGGATGCGCAATACCCGGCGATGGCCTTCGCGTTCGATTTGGTAATCGACACTGTCAAAATCGCCACTGCCATACAGATTGAGTAACTCACGGTGCAGCCTGGGTTGGTCGATTGGCTCGCCTGGCATCTGGTTCACCTTGGCGGCAATTGCTTCGATATTGACTTTGCCAGTGGCCGCAATGCGAATCTCGTCAACCTTGCCGATTGGTTCACGGTAGGCAAGCCGGGTGCTGAGATGGCGGATATAGTCGGCTTCGGATAGTTGCAGGGGCAGAAAGCGTTCTTTTACCAGTTCAGCAGCTTGTTCACCTTTGGGAATGATCTCGGCAACCCGGAAGAAATCTGTCGATGTGATATCACCTAGCAACGGTGAGATCAGGATGTCGGTGGGTTTCAGGCTGGCCAGCTGTTCCCGCACGTTTTTGTTGATACCCAGGTCGACCATTTGCTGCATGACCCCGACGATCGAGCCCAAGTCCTCGCGCTTCAATGCAGGGCTGCCCACATTGACTACGATCACGACATCGGGCTGGCATAGTTGCCGGGCATTGTCGACCGGCAGGTTGCGTGCCAAGCCGCCGTCCACCAATAGCCGGTCGTTGACCATGACGGGCTCGAAGGCACCAGGCACTGACATGCTAGCCCGCATGGCCAGGGCCAAGTCTCCTTTGGAGAACTCATACAGTTCGCCACTTTCCAGATCTGTCGCAATGGCACGATAGGGGACCGCCAGTTTATCGAAACTTTCCGGCCCCACACTTTGGGTCAGTTCACGAATGAACAGTTCGATTTTTTCTGTATTGACTGCCCCACGTGGCAGGCGAATCTCACCATTGTTCACTCCCAGCTCGAATTTGAGCATATAGGTACGATCTTCACGCTTACGACGGTAGTCTTCATCCTGCCGCTTCAACCGGCTATCGAAGAGATCGTCCCACATTGCTTCCTTCATGCGTTTTTCGATCTCGTCAATCGGCATGCCGGAGGCGTACATCCCCCCGACCAGGGCACCCGCACTGGTACCAGTGATGCAATCGATGGGGACACGATAACGTTCCAGGGTTTTGATCACGCCAACGTGGGCAAGGCCGCGTGCACCACCACCACCCAGAACCAGTCCAACCTGCTGACGAGCCATGGCATGGCTGGCCAAGCTGAATACAGCAAAAAACAGGGCACTACACACAAAGCGGAACACAGGCATGCGTGCGCTCAGTCGGTTTGTTTGGCGACGGAAAAATCCAGCGCGACAGAATTCACACAATAACGGAGACCCGTTGGTGCGGGTCCGTCGGGGAACACATGACCAAGGTGTCCATCGCACTTGGCACAGCGAATTTCCGTGCGGTGCATACCGTGACTGTGGTCTTCAATCTGACGGATGGCCGCCGGATTCATCGCCGAAAAGAAACTGGGCCAGCCGGATCCCGACTCATATTTGGAATCAGATGAGAACAGTTCGGCACCGCAACCTGCGCAACGATAGGTACCAAGTTCGTGATGGTGATAGTACTTGCCGCTAAAGGGTGGCTCGGTACCGCATTCTCGCAGAATACGGTATTGATCCGGGCTGAGCTTGGCTCGCCAGTCCTTGTCATTTGTCGGGTCGCTCACGCAGGGCTCCGGTATGTTGCTGTCGAACTGCAGCCTGTATGCGGGCTACAGCCAAATGGGTGGGTTGCCTTGATTATAAACATGCATTCACTTGACCGATATCAATTCCGAATTCCAGGATATCCTGATTAAGTGTTTGCCATGACAATGGGCTTGACTGCAGCTGTCTGCCCCTGCGTACTTGAAATGAAATGTCCGTTTGCATCGTTAGGGCTGATTGCCGCAATGCTGGCATCGCATCACCAATGCCGAGACCTATCGTGTACTGGCAGGTGACGTGATACCGTTCAGTTACGAGGAGCCGCGACAGCCGCAAGACATTGTTGTCGATATGTTGCGACCCTTGGAAAAACAGGAAGCAATCCAGCCCCAGATCGAGGTGATGAGTTAGTCGCGTGCCCAGGCATTGGCTTTGCAGGGTGAGCCTGTATGATCATTCCGCTGACTCGGACGGAACCGCGTGAAGCCCGATATCGCTGGGTGGTGCCGTTGTTTCTTTACCGTTACGTGTTTGCTCCCACAACGGCTAAACCACCGGCTGATCTATCGAGTGCCTGATCCCTGTTTTTGGTACGTTGAAGGCAAATGCGGTATCACTGCCGTTTGGCGGGTTTGGGGTTGACGCGGGTCGGTTATTCGCAAACGGGGAAGAAGTCAATACCCGTCGACTGCATGCTGGGTTCATTGATGCTTGGTTGGCAGCGGATTTGTTGATCCTCTTTGTTTATCAATGCGCTGGATTGGATCCGGTAGAGTTCAAGATCAGCCCATTTGCCGTTGGTGAGGATTGGGTGGTGTCATTGGGCGCATCGTAGGGCCCTCCAGAGCCGGCTGTGCAGAAACTCGGCCATGCGTTTGAGCGGCTTCGCCGCGCCGGTATTATGGACGAGATTGCCAACTGTTACCGTAGTGGGCTGGCAAACTGAGTTGTTCAAGTGATGGTGATCAGGCTCTATTAAGGTCACGTGTCAGGTACTACGCCGACCGCGGCTGGTAAACTCAAGCCCGCAATTAGGTCTGCCAGCTGGTGTTGCTATTGAAAATAGCGTGCACGTAGTGCATCAATGCTGCCATTACGACGGAGCTTTTCCAGTGAAGTCCGCAATCTGTCTACTTTATCCATGTCGGCCGCCTTGTTGACGCCAAAGTAGTAATCGCTGCTGTCATCCAGCGTCAAGGCAGGGGAGAGAGAAGGGTAGGGGAGCTGATGTTGTCTGGCCTGCCAAGCAGCAGCCCAGTCGAGAATCGCGATCATGTCCACGCGCTTGGCGAGCAACTTTTTGAAGTTAGAGTTATCAGAGGGGGCGACATCCAGCGTATTGCCCTCGGTGAAACCAAGCTGCACCAACCGTTTCATGGTGGCTGATTCGAAAATGGCACCAACTCGAAATCGCTTGGCATCTTCGATGGATACGGGGTCCACTTCTGGTCGACTGGCCAGTTTCAGCAGAACTATCCTGCGACGACTGATTGGCCCCAACCATAGATATTGGTCCTCGCGTTCCTTGGTGCGGGTCAGCGTATACAGCACGCCATCCGGGTCTTGTTGCGCCAATAGTGTTGCGCGAGCCCAAGGCAGCAGGGTGATTTTCACGGCCATGCCTGCATCTGCCATCACCATTTTCAGCAACTCGGTACTGAAGCCGGTTACCTTGCCTCCCTCGTCATAATTCAATGGTGGCAGATCTTCGGTATAGGCGTTGAAGTCGGCGGCATGCAGCCAGCCACCGCATAGCATGATACAAAGGCAACAGAGCAGCTTGCGAACCATCATCAATCTAAATAAGTGAATATGTGCATATTTAGATTAAATGATTTGGTGGAAATTGCCAGTTTTATGCATGACATACCGCCATGTCAGCATCATGCCGGATCGCGGTATCCTGGTAAATCACCAAAGGTGGCAGAGTATCGCTGAGCAGGGGAGATACCGGTATCAGCCCGCAATGATGCAGCAATGCAGCCTGATCCGTTTCGCTACTCAGATCCCTTAGCACCTATTCAATGTCTTATTGCGCGACCACGATCGTGGCTCATGTGCTACTCAACATCCTCATGTATCACACCTACACGCCGGTTTTTGCGCTGCGCTTCACCCCGCTGGTGGCCGCTCATCACAGATCTTGAACAGGTTCTCAGTGCGACAATCCGTCCCTGATAAGCGCAAGGCGTCCCAGGGACGGTGTGTTACCTGTGCAGGTCAGCCTTTGGGGCAAAAAGTGATCTGCAACCGCTTGCCTTGCGTGCAACTATGAAATCCGCTTTGACCGGCATTGGACGGATAGTCGTCATATGGGAAGGCATACAGACCAGGGCAGACATCGTGTACCCATTTGGCGTAGGTATTGTATGGCCAGCCACGGTAATAGCGATTGATGTCGGTGCTGTCCGGGGCATCCAGCATGTTGCGGTTGAGGGCGGCGCACCATTTCGGGTTTTCTGCGAAAGCGCCAGAGCAAGCATAGACCTCTGGTGTCTTGGCATGACGCGCACCTTCGCAGCCAGGTTTGTTGTTGGTGCAGCGAGCAATCTGGTCATTCAGACGATTGCAGACTTCCTTGGCTTGATTGACGGGATTAAGGCAGTAGGTTCGCAGTGCAATACATTTGTTGCCTTCTCGCAGTCCATCCGGGCAACTGCTGAGTACTTGGCTTTGCGGTATCTCGCAGGACGCAGTCCGGCAATCCGCCCCATCGCCAACACCTTGCACCTTGATCGGTAGGCCTAACCAGTCTACATAGGTGACGTTGTAATTCAGTTCAGGTCCACTAGGCTTGTCCAGAAATGTCATTTCCGCTTTTTCCAGCTCCTCACTATGTGGCCCGCCTGAGAACGCTGTCACCCGGGCTGCTGTCCAGCGCTTGGGGGCCAGATACCACCGAACCTGATTTGGGTTGAGTACGGCGCGATCGGGTTGTAATACGGCCTGTTCCCCGGCGCCATGAATCCAGATCGGAAAGCTGCAACCGTTCTTGACACCGATTTCAACTCGGTCGGGATCATCTGGTGGGTTCTTGAAATCATCTTCGCCGCCATTTCCCCAATTACTTCTATCGATATACCAGGTTTGGTTGGTCTGGCCCGTATTGCAGGCCCATTGCTGAATGTTGCCACCCGGCTGAGTACTGAATTCCGCAACATCCAGGCATTTGTTGCTGTGACGTGCGCGAATTTCGTAACGCCCGCCGCTGAGCGGCACAATGCGAAACTGCTGATTCGGGGCATTGAAATTGGTCCACTGCTGGATATTGCCGCCATCTGCCATTGAAACACCTTGCACATCCAATACCTTGCCACTGTTGGCGTTGGTGATGCGAACAAAACCATTGTCGACATTCACGATGTCGAAGGCTTGTGCGCCTGTGCTATTGCAGGTGTATTGCTGGACGTTGACTCCATCGTTCCGGCCGGCGGCCAGAATGTCGACACAAAGCTGGCTGTGCTGACTTTTGATGGTGTAACGGCCATTGTCGATAGCCTGTACGGAACCAGTCAGCATGACCAGTCCAAAACCAATAAGCAGAGTGGGCCGAGTTGATGCGAATGCATTGCGGGATTGCATGGTGTAGCGCCTCCTTGGTGGTTGACATGGTCAACTGCACTCAGCCTGTTCGTAAGATTTGTCGACCATGTGGATTCGACAAACAAGCAAACAGGCTGCTACGCCTGCCTGATGTGGCTGCATGTGATCTGGCAGGGATTGCAACTGCGCCGGTAAATAACGACGGTGCAATAGCGTAATCCTATATGAAAACGTTTACAATATGTCAAGTGAATGTCGATGCCAAGGTAGAATATGCGGCCATTTGGCGTTTTTGATTATCTCGCCATAGGGGAAACCCTTAATTGTTGTGCACTCCTCAATCCGGATGATCCACCCTTCGCGCTAAAAACAGCACAACCTCAACAAAAAGCGCACCAAGCCAATTCAAGGATGGGAAGTTGTAATGAATGAAATTATCAAACAGATCAACGATATCGTCTGGAGCCCCGCACTGATTTACCTGTGCCTGGCCGTCGGGCTGTATTTTTCGATCCGTACCCGCTTCATGCAGGTCCGCGGCTTCAAGGAAATGATCCGCCTGATGTTCCGTAACCAGAAATCCGATGCCGGCGTGTCCTCGTTTCAGGCATTGGCGATGTCGCTGTCTGGTCGTGTGGGTACAGGAAACATTGCCGGTGTGGCGTCCGCAATCTATTTCGGTGGACCCGGTGCTGTGTTCTGGATGTGGGTAATGGCTTTCCTCGGTGCCGCAACGGCTTACGTTGAATCCGTACTGGGACAGGTGTACAAGGAAGTTGACAGTAACGGCCAGTATCGTGGTGGCCCGGCGTACTATATTGAAAAAGCCATGGGCCAGAAATGGTATGCATGGATCTTTGCCATTGCCACTGTGATTGGTATGGGTTTGCTGATGCCTGGGGTGCAGTCCAACACCATTGCTTCTGGTATCCAGAATGCCTGGGGCGTTGAACCTTCAGTCAGTGCCTGTGCTATTGCCGTTGTGCTGGGTTTCATCATCTTTGGTGGTGTGAAACGGATCGCTGCTTTTGCCGAAGTGGTGGTGCCCTTCATGGCGCTGGGTTATATCTTGATTGCATTGGTGATCATGATCATCAATGTGCAGCAGATACCTGCTGTATTCGGATTGATCCTGAAGAGTGCATTGGGTCTGGAAGCGGGTTTTGGTGCCGTGCTTGGTTTGGCCGTACAGTGGGGTGTAAAACGCGGCGTGTATTCGAATGAAGCAGGGCAGGGTAGTGGCCCACATGCGGCAGCGGCAGCTGAGGTATCTCATCCGGCAGAGCAAGGTTATGTGCAGGCATTCTCTGTTTATGTCGATACCTTGTTGGTGTGCTCGGCTACGGCTTTCATGATGCTCTCCACTGGGCAGTTCAATACCATTGGCCCAGATGGCAAGACCATGTTGGCGAACCATATTCCTGGTATGGGCCCTGGCCCTGGCTTTACCCAGGCAGCTGTTGAATCGGTGATGCCAGGATTTGGCGCCAGTGTGGTTGCGATTGCGCTGATGTTCTTCGCTTTCACCACCATCGTGGCTTACTACTATATGGCCGAAACCAATCTGGCTTATCTCAACCGCAAGTTGAAATTGCCAGCATTGAGCTTTGTCTTGAAGGTGGTGATGATTGCCTCGGTAACCTATGGGGGTATCAAGAGTGCCAGCATGGCTTGGGACATGGGCGATATTGGTGTCGGTGTGATGGCTTGGCTCAACATCATTGCCATTTTGATCCTGCAAAAACCAGCGCTGGCCTGCTTGCGTGACTATGAAGCACAGCGCAAGGCTGGTAAGAAACCGATCTTTAACCCAGATGCATTGGGGATCAAGAATGCTGAGTTATGGCATGAAATTGCCAAGCGCGGTGAGGCACAGCCGGAAGTCGAAGCCAAAAAGCTCAAGGAAGCGTTGAATACGCGCTGATCCAATCACCCAAAGGGTAGTGAGTGTTGAATCCAGCCGGGGCGATGCCCCGGCTTTTTTTCGATCATGACGTGGCGATTCAACCCACGCCAATGCTGATCAATGTATCAGGTTGCCCCGAAATTGGAATACCATAATGCCCGATGTCATTTTTCGGGCAATTTCATGTCTCATCCCAAACCTTTTTCAATGATTCGGGAATTCCATCTGGCGGATTGGTTTACCCTATGTAATGCGTTTTGCGGTGTAGGTGCCTTGTTTGCCGTGATGACCTATCTGCAGACCCAAGATGTCGTGCATCTTTATTTCGCCTGCGGCCTGATCCCGTTAGCGTTGTTGTTTGATGTGCTGGATGGGCGGATTGCTCGTTGGCGGCAACAAAGTTCGGCCATGGGGCGTGAACTGGATTCGCTGGCCGATGTCATTTCGTTTGGCGTCGCGCCAGCGGTGATTGCTTATGGCTGCGGGATGCAAGGTCTGTATGACCGCATTGTGCTGGTGTTTTTTGTCGCATGTGGTGTATCGCGTTTGGCGCGTTACAACATCACGGCAGAAAAACTTGCAGAAGGTGGCGATAAGGTTCAGTACTTTGAGGGGACGCCTATCCCAACTTCCATCGTATTGGTGGGAATGATGGCATGGGCAGCCGCAGAGGGCGCACTGAACGAGCAGATGTGGCTGGGTGTCAACGTGCTATTTGGTTTCCAGTTACACCCGTTGGTATTGGTGTTCGCCATATCGGGGTCGTTGATGATCAGTCGGATCAAGATTCCCAAACTGTAGTCAACAAGGCGCCGTAAGGCGCCTTGATTGTTTTGTGGTCAGCCGATCTGTGGGTTATGTCTGACGAACCATGTCAGCGACAGCTGATCCCCGTTATCTTCAATACACTACCATTTGCTAGCAACTGCTCGGTTATCTGACATTGGGTGATGTGGTCGGGTAAGGCTTGTGTCGCCATCAAGTCAGTCTGGTGATAGCTACAAGCCACCCAGATCTTGCGTGGTTTGCTGGCTGCAAAGTGCCAAATTGATTTGCGTTCGCGCTTGTTCTGCGTGCTTTGGTCTGGTGCCAGATTGGCCATGTCGGCAGGTGGTCCATCATAGAAACGTGCTGTAGCCAGCGTGGCACCACGTGATCCTTTGTCCTGAGTGATTTCCCATGGAGCACCTGGTGATTCTGCACTGGCTTTGACCTCAAGGAACTCGGGGCAGGTATAGTTTTGCGCTGTCGCTGTTTGTGCGGAGATAAGCATTACCAAGCCAAGTGAGGCCAATCGCGGAAGGTGGCAAGAGATGAGCATGCTGATCTCCACTGTTATTCGATGACGTAGAATGTATTACCCTCATTACTGCGAGAGGTGCCTTTGGGTTTATTGAAATAGATCGTGCGTTCGAGCACTTTGCCCTGGCTCTTCCATTGGTCCAGTACACGAATGCCATGTTCGTTATGGCTCAGATAAATGGCTGCGTGCTTACCGAGGGCATCGGTTGGGTAGTGACCCGTGTCATCAAAAGTGGCAATTGCAGTCCCCCGCGCAATGGTGCCAACCTTGGCTTCCTTGATCTGTATGCCTTGCTTCCAATGTGGTGTTGTCGGTGCACTGGTGGCTTGTACGACAAATTCTACACATTCAGTATTGCCCAGCTTATTGACAAATTTCTTGTCGCCAAACGTATCGCGTTCTGCAATCTGCAGCATATAAGGCATCGCATGCTCCTGACGGGGTGGTGGGGGGCTTGCTGCTGAAACCGGCGCGGCTCAGGCAAGCGAAACCATGGTGGCGTCATTATTTCAGATTGTGCCGACAGTGACACCTGGCGCGGCATCGGTCCCTATGGCGACTGTACGGGCTCAACGTGCTTGTTGATGGGCGGTCTCGCAGACCTGCTTCAATTTGAGCAGGCGTCGTTGACTGTCACGCCGAAACACCCAGACCATCAAACCTTCCAGCCATCGCAAGGCTGGCCGCGCTGCCAAGTGGTATCGGAAAATGGCCTCGGTCTGGCCATCGGGCAGGGCCCGAAACCGCCAGCTGCCAGCAAATTTGGCCAGAAAGAAAGGCCCAGAGACCATTTCGATGGCCGCCACGTTGGGGGGCGAACAGGATAGATACCGGACGGTCATGGCCAAGCCATGGTAGGACTTGACTGTGACCAGATCGCCAGGGGCGGATTGTTCCCGGCCCGCATGGTAGATCAACTGTGTAGAGAATTGATCCCATGATCCACGCCGTGAGTAGTGCTGTGCATAAGCCCAGACCTGCTCTGGCGTGGCATGGATCACGCTGCGGACTTCAAGGTTGGCCATCATGGATTCCTTTTGTCAATTGAATGGCCTTACCAGCCAGTCGGTTTGGTTACCATCAACCAGTAGACCCAGATCAGGCCGGTGAAGGCCGGGATGCCCAGCACGCACCACCACCGTTCATAACGCCAGTAACGCGCTGGCAATTGTGTGGCACCTTGTCGAACGGCTTCCTTGGCCATATCCCGCATGCGCAGCTGCAGCCACACGACCGGTAGCCAGCAGGCACCCGCAATGGCATACAGGGCGAAGGTCAGACCCAACCAGTTGAACCCAATTGGAAAGCCGGCCAGATGTACCATGTATAGCCCCGAGACAGGCTGGAAAATCACCGTGGTAGCGGTGAATATCCAGTCTGCAATCGCCACCCAATGGGTGACCACGGCAATGGCTTGCAGGTTGCCGCTGCGGTTGGTGACAAACATGTAGAAGGCGGTTCCTAACCCGGTGCCGAACATCAATGTGGCCGAGAGGATGTGTAACCATTTTATGACGAGGTAGTCCATGGTGCGGGCTTTGCTGAGTGTTGTGACTGGGCAGGCCAGATCGAGAAAGACCCGACTTGCCCGACTGATGCTGTTATCTGGCAGATCGGGCAGGGGCCATCATCCAAAGCACAATCACACTGGCCAGAATCGGCAGGTTCTTGCTCAACGGGCCAAATGGGTGTAGCCAGAAGCTGGGAAGGCATGTTGTCAGCATCACCATGTACCCACCCATCACCAGAAGCTGCGTAGGCCAGATCCAGCGAGGTGGGCGCAGCAACAGCGCCAACCCAATCAGCGCATCGGCCATACTGGCCCCAATCAATACGGCCGGGGCGACATCGGCAGGGATATGGCACGCAGCAAGCCAAGCCAGGCTTTGTGCGCGGTCAAAGGCAAACAGGGATACCCAGGCCGTCCACAACCATACGAAGGCCAGGCTGAGGCGCATGAGAGGGCCAAGCCAGCCCCAGGCCGCAGGGTTGCGTTCAGCTGATCCGGCAAAGGTGGCAGGGTCACGCGGTTCGCGGCTAAGCAGACTCTGGGTGGTGCCAGTGGGCGCGATATTCCCGACTCGCAGCATGGTCAAACTGTCAGGGTTGAACACGCTGCCAGGAATATGTTGAGCCAGCCTGGCGGCCAAGTCGGCCAGGTTGGCCGGCATTGCAACCACCCATTGGCCGCCCAGGCCCATACCGTTGCGCAGGGTGACAATATAGTCACGCATTGACATTGGGCGTGGCCCAACTACCTCGATCACTCGCTGTACGGCTGGTTCTTCACTGAGCAGCCGCAATATCAGGCCGCACAGGTCATCAATGTGGACCGGCTGCATCGTGTATTGTCCGCCTTCCGGCAGCATCAGTGCTGGCAGGGTAGCCAACTGCATCATCACTCGACTGCTGTCGCCATCAGGGCCGAATACTACTGAAGGGCGCAACACATAGCCCGACAATGCGCGTGACAGCAGCACTTCATCTGCCCGCGCTTTGCTGCGCCAGTATTCAGTCGGTGCATCCACCGCAGCACCCAGCGCTGATATCTGGATGACACGACAGACACGTGCCTTTTCGCAGGCCAGGAACAGCGCGCTTGGCATCTTGGCGTGCAAAGTGTCAAAACGATTGTCGCCAGCTTCGGTCAGGATGCCCACTGCGTTGATGGCAACATCGACATCGTGCAGGAGTGGTAGCCAGGATGCGGGTGTCAGTAACGTGTTCAGATCAGCCCGGTGCCATTGAGCCACATGCGGGTTGTTGTGGTCCGGATTGCGCGAAACCCCGATGACACGGTGACCGGCCTGGCTCAGATGGCAGGCAAGATGACGGCCGATGAAGCCACTTGCGCCCAGTAGCAGAATGTTCATGATGACGACCGATCAGCGTGTCACGGTAGTAAAACCAACATTGCGGTCCAATTGGGGTTGGACCAGATACTTCCAGATCACGCTGATGACCAGTGTCAGGCCAACAAAATTGCCCAGCAAAGTTAACAGTAGAACCCGCTTCACTTCGGCTGTCAGTGATACGTTATCGTTGTGGCCGAACAAGATCACCATGATGACCGGTGAAATCAGCATCATGACGTCACAAATGCGTATCCAAAAGTCGGGGCCGCGGTTTTTCTCATCACAGCCATTGCTCAATATATTGCGCAACACCCCACGTAGATAGGCGATGATGGCAGTGCTGATGGTCAGAACACCAACCAGTTCGACAAGGAAGCGTAGTAGCTCATTCATGGTGCAGAATCCTCTCTGTATGAAATCAATCAATCCGGCAATAGCCATTGCTGCAGTCTTGGCGCCCAAACAAGAGGCCTATCTTGATCCGGTGACGGGCAAACAAGCGGTAGGCGGCATCGGAAAGTTGACGCAGGCCTGGCCAACGGGTTGGGGCAACCAGCCAACCTGCCCCAATGGCGGTATACATGGCTCGGGCAGCATCCATGCCGGTATGTAATTGGCCATCCTCTCCCAGTGCATGCAGCCGGGCCATCAGGTCTTCCTGTTCGAAACCCCAGCTGGCCGCATTGAAATCAGGTGCAGCGGCATCCATGAAATTCAATGCTCCATGTTTGTCCAGCTTGGCCAGCATTCGAACTTCACGCATGCAGAGTGGGCAGTTGCTATCGAAGAAAACGGTCAGGGCCATGATGCAGTCCTTTATGTTAGAAATTTCAGTCAAGACAGAAATAACAGGTCAAATAAAAAGCAAGCGTGGTCAAATGCGACATTGGTCCGAATCGCAGTGGTAGCGGAGAATGCTGCTCAACCGATAACGGTTTCTGGCAATCCAATCGTATAGCCCATCAATCAACGGGCGCACTGGCCAGTAGCCAGTCCAGTTCAACAGCCAACCCATGCCGACGGCACAATACGCGGCACGAACCGTCTGCATGCCGATTAGCAGTTGGCCATCCGGTGCCACACCATGTACTCGTGCCAATAATGCTGCCTGAGTCGTACCAAATTGGGTTGCATTGAAATGTGGTGCGTGAATATCAACAAGCCGAACAGCATTGTGTCGATCCCACTTGCAAATACGCGTCATCTCAGTGCGACACAGATTGCAATTGCTGTCATAAAGCAAGGTCAATGCGGGCATGATGCGACTCCTGATTCATCAATGGCTTGTCGGCAATCATTGCCGAATAAGTAAATGTGCAACGATACAGACCCAGCAGCGGTGTCAGGATTGAGGCCACGATATGACGCCACCGCCATGTCGGTAACCAGCCACGCGCCTTGATGACTTCAGCAATTGCAAAGTACGAGGCCAAGATGGGCACATGCGCCACCGACATCATCACATTGTTCGACCAGTTTTCGATCTTGGGCTCTTGAAAACCAATGTATTTGAGCACCATTGGCATCAGGTCGATGCGGCACATTTCCGGTACTGCCCACGACACGCACCAGCGCTCATACAACCGGGTCATGACACGCCCCAATAGATTCTGGTTTGGTACCGCCTGACGTAACATGGCATCGGCCATGATCAGTCGGCCGCCCGGCTTCAGTAGCCGATATGCTTCGCGCATCAGTGTGGCTTTGGTGGCACCTTCGGCATGGCAGGCACTTTCTACCATGATGACTGCGTCAAAGGCATTGCTTGGCAAACCGGTATGCACATAATCGGCACAGTGCATAGTGATGGCGTCGCCATGTGGCGCATGCCGGTTGAGTGTTTCACCCAGCTCCACCTGATTGGGGGCGATAGTCACTACATCAACAGTCAAATCGGCCCTTGCTGCGACCAGACTGCGGGCTGTGGCACCGGTACCACCACCCAGATCTGCTATGCGCGCTGGCCGATCTGCAGGCAGATTCAAGCGGGCGAGGACTTGCAGATTCATTTCATTCAACATGGCTTCGCGATTGAAAGGGTTGATACCAAGACGCCAATAACCGAAGTGCATGTTGAAACCCTTGCTCCACACTTTGTAATCGGCAGTGGCCGCGGTGTAGTACGCAACGACCTGTTCGCGGATGCATGTTGGTGTGGCTAGAAAATGTTCGTTCGAAGCAGTAGTTGACTGATTGGCAAGTGTGGTGGTCATGATACTTTCCGAATGTCACTCAAATGGTAACTGCTTGGCAATAATTCAGTTTTTGCCGTCGGCTTCGTCACGTCGTCCAAACCAGCCCTGAACCTTGGCACCAAAGTGCAATAAGCGCAGCAACGTGGCCGGTGGCAATGATTTGAGCTCTTCATAGCCGTCCGACATGGACTCTACAAAATCCAGCACGTTTTGCATCTTGTCTCGGGTGTGCAGATCCAGCACCGCATCATCCTTCGATTCCAGCATACATTCGCGCAATACGGTCAAGGTCGGGTCGATTTCGCGTTTTTTACGCTCTTCCACAACGGTTTTGAAAACATCCCAAACATCCTGATGTGCCTGGAAATGGTCGCGTCGATCACCCAGCTGATGTACGACTTTGACTAGGCTCCAGTTCTGTAGCTCTTTCAGGCTGGTACTGACATTGGATCGGGCTACATTAAGCGTTTCGCAGATTTCATCGGCCGTCAGTGGTTTTTCTGCCAGAAACAGCAGGGCATGGATCTGCGCCACAGTGCGGTTGACGCCCCAACGTGTCCCCATTTCGCCCCAATGCAGAACAAACTTTTCTGTTGTTGGACTGAGTTGCATAGTGAGTCTTCCTTTATTTCTGTCAAAACAGAAATTACAGAATTTTATGCTGCCCGTCAATCGTGATAGCTATGCTCTGGTCATCGCCTATAGTGAGAAATGGTCAATTTGATCTGGTAGATCAACATGTTGAGCCGGAAGCTAACATGCGATGAGGAGGTGATATGTGGTGCAGGGTGACAGGTTGGGCACTGGCGTTCGCCTTGTTGGGCGCGCTCGGACAGGTTCTGGCTGCCAGCTCGGCATCAAGCTTGAAAGTCAGCCTGTTGATCATCAGTCGTGCTCAATTGGCTGCCTATCAAGCCCAGATTGACCGATTCAAGTTGACTTATCCAGAAATGAAGGTAGATGTCGATTTCATCGAGAATGAGTCGTACAAAAAGCATTTCGTGGCAAGTCTGACCGGCAAGCCCGCACCGGACGTCATGTTTGCCTTTGCCGGACATGCAATCTCAAATGCGGCACGGGCAGGGCAATTGGTCCCACTCGATCAGGTGTTGTCCACCACAGCCTGGCAAGCTACTTTCAATCAGGCTATTCGCACCGCGGTAAATGTGGATGGCAAGCATTACGCCTTGCCACTGCACTACTACCAGTGGGGGATGTATTACAACAAGTCGGTTTTTCGCGAACTGCACCTTGTGCCCCCTAAAAATTGGGCAGAGCTGTTGACCTGGTGCCACACTGCTCGCGAGCAAGGGATCGAACCGATCCTCGTCGGCGGGCGCGAAGGCTGGCCACTGGCGGGCTGGTTCGATTACTTGGATTTGCGCATCAATGGATTGGCATTTCATCTTCAACTCATGCGGGGCGAGGTACCGTTTACGGATGCGCGCGTACGGCAAGTATTCGAGCATTGGCAACGTTTGTTCAATCGCGAATGTTTCAACGACGATATGGCTCAACGTGGCTGGCGCGATGTGTTATCTCGCCTTTATCGCGCCAAGGCTGGCTTGATGCTGATGGGCAATTTCTGGACCTCACAGATTCCACCCGCGCTACGCAATCAAATAGGATTTATCCCTTTCCCGCACGTCGTGGACAAGCTGCCATTGTATGAAGATGCACCGCTGGACGTGTTGATCATGCCTGCCAATGGTGCCAACAGGACAGAGGCTGAATTGTTTCTGCGCTTCATGGCGCGAGCTGATATCCAAGCTACCATCAGCCAATCCGTGGGGATGCTGCCGGGGCATGTTGATGCTGCAATCGGTGACGACATGTTTCTTGTCGCGGGTCGACAACTGCTCAATCGGGCGGAAGGAAGCGCCCAGTTTCTGGATCGCGACACCCCGCCTGGTTTCGCTGCGCTGGCTATCGATGCGTTTTTGCAATTTGTCCGGAGACCTGCAGAAATCGATCCGATCGTGCAGCAGTTGGAAAGTGCGCGGCGGCAATATCTTCAAAAACAGTGATATGAATGAAGACATAAATAGTGGTTGACGTACCCAAAATAATGATGTGAGAATGAATTCATGTCGCGATAGACGCGATGTGGCTCTGGTAGCAGGGCCAACTCGAATTCGATGGAGAATCGACATGCAGTACGACCTGATTGTTTTCATTGGGCGCCTTCAGCCCATGCATAATGCGCACTTGAATATTGTCAAGACCGCGCTTACCCAAGCCAGCCGCGTGCTGGTGCTCGCTGGTTCCAGCAATAAACCTCGCACCATCAAAAACCCGTTCACCTTCGAAGAACGCGCCATCATGCTGCATCGTTGCCTGGATGCTGCCGAGCGTGAACGCGTAGTTATCAAGCCGCTACGTGATTTTCTTTATAACGAGGCGCAATGGCTCAAGGTGGTGCAGCAAGCGGTGGCCGATGAAAGCTTGCCCAAAGATGCCCGAATCGGCCTGATTGGCCATAGCAAGGATGCCTCATCCTATTACCTGCGCATGTTCCCACAATGGGAACTGATTGAAGTCGAAAACCTGTCTGGTCTCAATGCAACTGAGCTGCGTGACATGATGTTCTGTGACACCAATCGTGATGGCCACTGGATGCGCCTGGAGACCAAAGTACCGACCCCGGTGGCGGCCTTCCTGCAGAGCTTTGCACTAAGTCCCGAATATGCGTCGCTGGTACAGGAATATGTGTTCACCCGCGACTATAAAGCTGCTTGGGCCAATGCACCCTATCCACCCACATTCATGACAGTTGATGCGGTATTGACCTGCTCGGGTCATGTATTGTTGGTCAAGCGGCGTGCTCAGCCTGGAAAGGGATTGTGGGCATTACCGGGAGGATTTGTCGGCCAGACTGAAACCACCGAGCAGGCCATGATTCGGGAATTACGCGAGGAGACGCGAGTCAAGATACTGTCCTCGGTATTACGTGGCTCAATCAAGGCATGTCGACTGTTTGATCACCCGGATCGTAGCTTGCGTGGCCGTACGTTGACCCACGCTTTCCACATTGATTTTCCTTCTGGGCAGTTACCGGAAGTCAAAGGCGGTGACGATGCCGAAAAGGCCAAGTGGTTTCCGATTGCAGAATTGGAAAACCTGGAGCCGGCCATGTATGAAGATCACGCTGAGATCATCAGCTATTTTCTGGGTATCGCCTGAATTTTATCGACTCGCGGGATAGACCCGCGTTTTACAGCCCTGAAGCCGTTGGAGGCTCATCATGTTTGACAATATTCTTCTGAATACTGATTCCTATAAAGCATCCCACTTCCTACAGTATCCGGCCGGTGCCGATGGCATGTTCAGCTACATCGAGTCACGAGGTGGTGCTTGGGAAAAGCTGGTGTTCTTTGGCCTGCAAAGTATTCTCAAGGAATACCTGAGCAAGCCCATTACGCATGCCATGGTGGATGAAGCCGTTACCTTCTTTGCAGCTCATGGTGAGCCATTCAATGAAGTTGGCTTCCGTCGCATTGTGGATGAACTGGATGGCTTTCTTCCAATGCGTATTAAGGCCGCTCCCGAAGGCATGGTGGTTCCAACTCAGCAAGTGTTGGTGACAATTGAATCCACGCACCCTGATTTCTTTTGGGTCGGTTCTTACTTCGAGCCCTTGTTGTTGCGTGTCTGGTATCCAGCAAGCGTTGCGACACAGAGCTATCACATGAAGCAACTGATCCGAGGCTATCTGGAAATCAGTTGTGATAATCCAGTTCAGGAACTGTCGTTCAAACTACACGATTTCGGCGCGCGGGGCGTATCTAGTACCGAATCATCAGCTTTGGGTGGTATGGCTCATCTGGTCAATTTCATGGGGAGCGACACCGTGATGGGTGTGGTGGCAGCCAAGCGCTACTATGGTGCTGAAATGGCTGCCTACTCCATTCCTGCAGCGGAACACTCCACCATTACCAGCTGGGGACGGGAAGGGGAGATCGAAGCATACCGGAATATGCTTACCCAATTTGCCAAGCCGGGTAGTTTGGTCGCGGTGGTGTCTGACTCTTACGATATCTTCAATGCAGTGGAGCATATTTGGGGTGACACGTTGCGTCAGGTTGTGATTGATTCAGGAGCGACTGTTGTGATCCGTCCTGATTCAGGTGACCCGGCTGCCGTGGTGCTGAAATGCGCCAAATTGTTGGATGCTCGCTTTGGCAGTACGTTGAACAGCAAGGGTTACAAGGTGCTGAAGCATGTTCGACTGATTCAAGGTGACGGCATCAATCCAACCAGTTTGAAGGCCATTCTGGATGGCATGTTGGCTGCCGGTTTCAGCACTGAGAACGTGGCATTCGGTATGGGCGGGATGCTGTTGCAGGGTTTGAATCGCGATACGTTGAAATGGGCGATGAAGTGCTCCGCAATGCGTGTTCACGGCGAGTGGCGTGAAGTCTACAAAGACCCTATCACCGATAGCGGAAAGCGTTCAAAGCGTGGACGGGTATCGTTATACCGGAATACCGATGGCGAGTTCCGTACCCTGGCGACTGACGGCGAGATTCCTGCTGGCTTTAACGAAGTGCTAGTCCCAGTTTGGGAAAATGGCCGTCTGTTACGCGATTTCAGCTTTGACGAAGTTCGGGCCAACGCTGTGTAACGTTATGGTTGGCAACTGGGTATGGCATTATTGACATGCCTTATGCTCAACCATGATCAGAGGAGTATGGCATGTATCATGCTGTCATCACCTGGCTTAATTCGCCAGCCATATACCTGCTGGGTACGCCGGCTTCCTGGGCTGAAATTTTGGGATTTGTGACGGGCATCGGGTGCGTCTGGTTGACGTGGCGTCAACATATCTGGAATTTCCCAATTGGTATCGCCAACAGCGCATTGCTGTTGATGTTGTTTGTGGATGCCCGGCTGTTTGCCGATGCGACACTGCAAATCTTGTTCATATGCCTAGGATTGCGTGGTTGGTGGGAATGGCTGCATGGCATTCGTGGTGAAGGCCCGCTGCAGGTACGCTGGGCCGGGCGTAACGAGTGTCTGATGGCGATTGCAATTGCGGTCGGGCTGATTTCGGTGATGTGGCCTATCCTCAGTTATGTGAAGGGCGGGGCGCCATTCATGGATGCGGCTGTTACCGCACTGAGTTTGGTAGCGCAGGGTTTGCTGAATCGAAAGCGGATGGAAAGCTGGCTGTTCTGGATCGTGGTCGACCTGATCTCTATCCCGTTGTATGCCAGCAAACAGCTGTATCTGGTTGCGGCGTTGTATGTCATCTTCTTGGGTATGGCCACCAAAGGTTTCTTTACTTGGCGGCAAGTTTGCGCCAGTACATCGCAGCGGTTGGATATCGAGGTAGCAAGTGGCCGGGCTTGATTCACAGTTTGAACATGGCTTGGTCATTGGCAAGTTCTACCCACCCCATGCCGGCCACTATTATTTGATTCGCACCGCTGCAGCATATTGCCGTTTGGTCACGGTGGGCGTCCACCCAGCATCGCAGGAATCCATTTCACTAGCAGATCGCTTAGTGTGGATGCGCGAGGATCTGGCTGACTGCCCAAATGTAACGGTGGTCGGTAAATATGACGATACGCCTGTGGATTATCACAATCCTGCCATTTGGGATGCACATGAGGCCCATTTCCGACAGGCCATCGTGCTGGCGGATCAGCAACGTCAGACTGTCGCTCCACCTGTTGATGCCGTTTTTGCGTCTGAGCCGTATGTGGTAGAGCTGGCCCGGCGTTTTCAGGCCACGCCAGTTTGCCTTGATCAGTCCCGTGTCAGCTATGCGATTTCAGGTACACAAGTCCGACAGAATCCCGTTGGTACCTGGGCCATGCTAACACCAGCGGTACGGGCTGGTCTGTGCAAACGCATCGTGGTGGTGGGGGCGGAATCAACCGGTACGACAACCCTGTCGCGGGATCTGACCAATACACTCCAGCAACGGGGGGGCGTTTGGGCTGCGACTCAATATGTTGCCGAATTTGGGCGAGAGCATTCCTGGAACAAATTGGCGATCGGTCGTGGTCTGGCCATGCAACAAGATCAGCCGCTGCCAGTGATGGCTGATCTGGATTGGCAGTCGCCGGAATTCGCCTTTATCGCCGCGACTCAATCCACCCGGGAAGAAGCTGCTGCTCGACAAAGTAGCCCATTGCTGATTTGTGATACGGATGCCTTCGCCACGGCAATCTGGCATGAACGGTATGTGGGATGCAGTTCGGTAGCGGTTGCACAGGTGATTGAAGCCATGCCACCACGTAGTTTGTACCTGCTGACTGACCATGTGGGGGTACCATTTGAAGATGATGGCTTACGTGATGGCGAGCATATCCGAAGCTGGATGACAGATCGTTTTGCTGACGTCCTTTCAAAACAAACTGTACCCTGGCTGCGGCTGACAGGTGACCGGCAATCTAGACTGGATCAAGCGTTGCGAGCTGTCGACACGCTGCTGGTGAAAGGCTGGCATTTTGCCCCGCCCATATGAACATGCCACCTAAATGGATTGCATGCGTGCCAGTCAAGGTGCCATCAACAAGACTTCAACTCGGTCATGCTTGGTTGGGACTCGTTTCAGGCTATTGTTTTTGTTGTTATCTTTTTATGGAATCCAAGACGTGGCCGTTGAGTGTACCACGTGTCGGAAAATGGCACCGCTAGTGCCGGTCCCCACGGTATGGGGGCGATAAGTAATTGACTTACTTAAAATATATCGATTCAGGAGCAGTCAATAAGTTGAAAACAACAAAAAAGCCGCCCGAGTAGGCGGCTGGGATGGGGCTTTGAATTAGGCTTTGTAGCGTGCCACGCCATCCACCAATTCTTGCTTGGCGGCTTCGGCATCGGCCCAGCCTTGTACCTTGACCCACTTGCCTTTTTCCAGATCCTTGTAGTGCTCAAAGAAGTGGGCAATTTGTGACAACAGTAACTCCGGCAGGTCTGATGTGGATTTGATGTCTTTGTACATCGGGCACAGTTTCTCTACTGGTACCGCAATCAGTTTGGCATCCACACCAGCTTCGTCCTCCATCCGTAGCATGCCCAATGCACGGCAACGCACAACTACCCCAATTTGCAGTGGAAATGGGGTAACAACCAGTACATCTACCGGATCACCATCTTCAGACAAAGTATTAGGCACATAGCCATAGTTGCATGGGTAGAACATCGCGGTACCCATGAAACGGTCTACAAACATTGCGCCGGTTTCTTTGTCCAGTTCGTATTTGATGGGCGAGCTGTTGGCGGGGATTTCGATGACGACATTGAAATCGTTGGGAACATCCTTACCGGCAGGAACGCGGTCGAGAATCATCTACTTACTCCATATGTCTGGTTCAAAAAAGTCTTCCATTATAACAATGAAAGCGGCCTTGTCGGTATTCGTGCAAAATCAGGTCGGGATAGCTTCGGACTGGTAAAATGGTGAAATCGTATGTTTTGAGGTTATTGCTTCATGCTGACTCTCGACCAATTGATCGTGCAGTTCGATAAAGGTCTTCGCACTTTGCTGGCACCAGCCCACTCCATTCGCGACTACCCCGACGAACAGGTGGAGGATGCACTGTTGACTGATGAGGAAAAACGTCAAGCAGCGGCTTTGATGCGGGTCAACCATGTTGGTGAGGTTTGCGCCCAGGCACTCTATCAAGGCCAAGCACTGACTGCCCGTGATCCAGAAACCCGTAAAGCCTTGGAGCATGCCGCATGGGAAGAAACTGAACATCTAGCTTGGACCGAACGCAGAATTGCTGATCTGGGGGGGCGCAAAAGCTTGCTCAATCCGGTTTGGTATACTGGTTCGCTGACGATTGGGGTGCTTGCTGGTTTGATCGGAGATAAATGGAATCTGGGTTTCTTGGCGGAAACCGAACGGCAAGTTTGTAAACATCTAGACAGTCATCTGAGCAAATTGCCAGTAACCGACGCAAAAAGTCGTGCCATTCTGGTGCAAATGCGTGACGATGAAGCTCAGCACGCGGCGACAGCTGTACAGTATGGCGCAGCCGACTTGCCGTTGCCAGTGAGGGGGTTGATGAAGTTGTCTTCGAAGGTAATGACCGGCACCGCTTATTGGGTGTAGGTATTTGGTCCTGCGATGACTCAAAACCGGCCTGGATTGAATCAACAGGCCGGTGATTGCTTGGGAGTCAGGCTGAAACAATTTCAAAATCATGGGTAATGTCAGCAGTTTTACCCAGCATGATGGATGCTGAGCAATACTTCTCTGCGGACAGTTCAATTGCTCGGCTCACGGCTTCTTCTTTCAGGTGGTGCCCTGTAACCACAAAATGGAAGTGAATCCGGGTGAAGACCTTGGGATCGTTCTCGGCTCGGTCTGCGTCAATTTCGACATAACAATCGGTTATATCATGTCGGCCCTTCTTCAAAATATGGATGACGTCATAGCTGGTGCAGCCACCTGTTCCCAGCAACACCATTTCCATCGGCCGTGGCCCTAGATTTCGTCCACCGCTTTCAGGTGGACCATCCATCAGTACGGCATGGCCGCTCTGAGTTTCGCCGAGGAAGCTCACCCCCTCCACCCACTTTATTCTTGCCTTCATGCTTGAAGTCCTTGTTGAAGATGCATCGGTTTTGTACGTTATTTCATTGTAACCAGATTAGCTAAAAGCGGCATTCTGACTGATGGTCATGTGCGAATGCACAATATTTTTACACTGCACTGCACAAAAATACTTGCAATTTGTCGCTGAATCCGTATAATGAATTCAGCACTAAGACGTTACACGCAATGTGTGTTTTGGTGTTGTCTCCTCCATCCTCCTTCTTTGGTGGAATTTGGCGCAATCCTCAAGATTGCGCTTTTTTTTACCCGCAGGCAGATGTGGAGGAGGGGTTTAACGTAAGTGACCTGCGTTGGTTGCGCTGCAGCAAACGAAATGTGCGATGCGATAAACCGGCCTCATTTCAATATGGGGTAGGGGATATTGCACGCCCGTCTTTTATTTGACGCTTCGTTCGTTCCGGCTTACAATCCGCAACTTTCTCGAAATCTTAGCTTATTGGAAGAACGAATGAAAACCTTCTCCGCCAAGCCGCATGAGGTGAAACGCGACTGGTTTGTCGTGGATGCCACCGACAAGGTGCTCGGCCGCCTAGCAGCCGAAATCGCTCGCCGCCTGCGTGGCAAGCATAAAGCAGAATACACTCCTCACGTTGATACTGGTGACTACATCGTTGTTGTCAACGTTGAAAAACTGCGCGTCACTGGCGCGAAGTTTGAAGACAAGAAGTACTATCGCCACTCCGGCTATCCTGGTGGTATTTACGAGCGTACTTTCCGCCAGATGCAAGAGCAATTTCCTGAGCGTACTCTGGAAAAAGCTGTCAAGGGTATGCTGCCGAAGGGCCCGCTGGGCTATGCCATGTTGAAGAAGCTGAAAGTGTATGCTGGTACTGAGCATCCTCACAGTGCGCAACAGCCCAAAGTTCTGGACATCTAAGGAATTCGTACCATGATCGGTAAATACAACTACGGTACCGGCCGCCGCAAGAGCGCTGTTGCTCGTGTGTTCCTGGCTACAGGCAAGGGCCAAATCATCGTTAACGGTAAACCGCTTGACGAATACTTCTCCCGTGAAACTGGCCGCATGATCGTGCGCCAGCCGCTGGAGCTGACAAACCATATCGAAACCTTTGATATCAAGGTGAATGTGACTGGTGGCGGTGAAAATGGCCAAGCCGGTGCGGTTCGTCACGGTATCGCTCGGGCATTGGTTGACTACGATGCAACCCTGAAGTCGGCGCTGCGTAAGGCAGGACTGATTACTCGCGATGCACGTGAAGTTGAACGTAAGAAGGTTGGCTTGCGTGGCGCGCGTCGTCGTAAGCAGTTCTCCAAGCGTTAATCGCTGGGATGCCTTCAACAAAAGCCGCCTTCGGGCGGCTTTTGTTTTATCTATTCGTTGCATGGCAGTAAGCGGTGCGATGCATGGTAAAATGTTGCACTGCACACAAATCAAGACGGGAGAAGCACTGTGATCAAGGTAGGTATTGTTGGTGGTACTGGCTATACCGGTGTCGAGCTGTTGAGATTGTTGGCAAGACATCCACAGGTAAAGCTGACAGCCGTGACCTCGCGCAAAGAAGATGGCATGCCAATTGCAGAGATGTTTCCCAGTTTGCGTGGCTGGGTAGATCTCACATTCAGTGATCCTGCCAAAGCGGATCTCAAGCAATGTGATGTAGTGTTTTTTGCGACACCGAATGGTATTGCCATGGCCCAAGCGCGCGAATTGCTGGATGCAGGGGTTAAGGTGATTGATCTGGCAGCGGACTACCGAATCAAGGATGTACCGACATGGGAGCGCTGGTATGGCATGTCACATGCCAGCCCTGAATTGGTTGAGGAGGCTGTGTATGGTCTACCGGAAGTCAATCGTGAACAGATCAGTAAAGCGCGTTTGATTGCGAATCCTGGTTGTTATCCAACTGCGGTCCAATTGGGCTTTTTGCCTTTGGTTGAAGCAGGTTTGGTGGATACGGCCAATTTGATTGCAGATTGCAAATCCGGTGTAAGTGGTGCGGGGCGTAAAGCAGAGGTGCATACGCTGTTTGCTGAAGCGGGGGATAACTTCAAAGCTTATGGCGTGGCTGGACATCGTCATTTGCCGGAAATCCGTCAGGGGCTGTCGCGTGTTGCAGGTCAGGATGTTGGCTTGACATTTGTCCCGCACTTGACGCCACTTATTCGTGGTATCCATGCCACCTTGTATGCCAAACTCAAGCAGTCTATTGATTTACAGGCTCTATACGAGCAGCGATTTGTGGGTGAAGCGTTTGTGGATGTTCTGCCGGCAGGGAGTCACCCTGAGACGCGTTCGGTGCGTGGCGCCAATGTATGCCGAGTTGCAGTTCATCAGCCGCAGGGTGGGGATATAGTGGTCATTCTGTCGGTGATCGATAATCTGGTCAAAGGTGCGGCAGGGCAGGCCGTTCAGAATATGAATATCCTGTTTGGGTTGGAAGAGCGTCTGGGCTTAGATGTGGTACCGCTGTTGCCATAATATTGGGTGATGATTAAGGCTGATACTGTGCTTGAAGTGGCTGGGCAGAATGGAATATTGCGAGTAGCGGGTATTGAAATAGCTGTCAGCAGGCAGAATATCCCTACTCGTTGTCTGATTGAATTTGTCGCAAGGGCGGCGGATAATTAAGACTGATTTAACTCAGGAGTTTGACATGAATGCCGTTACCGAAATGCCGAGCCCGTTGATTTTTACCGATAACGCTGCGGCGAAGGTAAAAGAGCTGATTCTGGAAGAAGGCAACCCCGAGCTGAAGCTGCGTGTTTTTGTCACGGGTGGTGGTTGCTCTGGCTTTCAATATGGTTTCACCTTTGATGAAATGATGAACGAAGACGACACAGCCTTGGATAAGGATGGTGTGACGCTGTTGATTGATCCGATGAGCTACCAGTATCTGGTCGGTGCGGAAATCGACTATACCGAAGGCATTGAGGGCTCTCAGTTTGTGATTCGCAACCCGAACGCACAATCGACCTGTGGATGTGGTTCGTCCTTCTCTGTCTAATCACAGCCTGCTGCGTCTTGCGAGGGTCATGCTTGTTGTATCCCCATCTAACAAAAATGCCGCCAATCTTGGCGGCATTTTTGTTGATAGGTTTCAAATCAGCGTACTTTGCCTTCTTTCCAGGCCTTCAACAATTGCTCATAAGGCACGGTTTCACCTTTGGGCTTCTCATTGGCCAGTTTAGGCCAAGGTGCTGTACTTTTGGCCATCCACTGCTTCGGGTCGGTTTCGGGGTTCAGCTTGGGAGCGCACTTTTTCATACCGGCTCGTTGCAGTCGTGACATGACACCGTCCATTTCTTTTGCCAGATTGTCCATGGCGGCTTGAGGTGTTTTCTCACCGGTTACTGCGGTGGCGACGTTTTTCCACCATAGCTGAGCGAGTTTCGGATAATCCGGCACGTTGGTGCCGGTAGGCGTCCAAGCTACACGGGCGGGGCTGCGATAGAACTCCACCAGACCGCCTAGCTTGGGCGCCATGTCAGTCATTGCCTTGCTTTGAATATCTGATTCGCGGATGAAGGTCAGGCCCTCAACACTCTTTTTCAGTGATACCGTCTTGGAGGTAACAAATTGCGCATACAGCCACGCGCCGATTCGACGATCTACTGGGGTTGTGTTGAAGAATGTCCATGAGCCAACATCCTGATAGCCATTCTGCATGCCATCTTTCCAGTACGGCCCATGTGGGCTTGGAGCCATGCGCCATTTCGGCGTGCCATCTGCGTTGACAACTGGCAGGCTCGGCTTGGTCAGCGACTTGGTGAAAGCGGTATACCAGAATACCTGTTGGGCAATATTGCCTTGACCTGGGACAGGGCCGGCTTCCGAGAAAGTCATACCGGTGGCCTGCGGCGGGGCATAGGCTTTCATCCAGTCAATGTATTTGGTCAAGGCATAGACGGCTGCCGGGCTGTTGGTGGCACCGCCACGAGATACGGAGGCGCCAACAGGGGTACATTTATCATCTGCAACACGAATCCCCCATTCATCCACTGGCAGACCATTTGGTGTACCTTTGTCCGCACTGCCAGCCATGGATAGCCATGCATCTGTAAAGCGCCAACCTAAGCTAGGGTCTTTCTTGCCATAATCCATGTGGCCAAACACACGAGTGCCGTCAATGTTCTTTACGTCATTGGTGAAGAAATTAGCGATGTCTTCATAAGCGGACCAATTTACGGGTACGCCTAAGTCATAGCCATACTTGGCTTTGAACTGTTTTTGCAAGTCAGGGCGAGCGAACCAGTCAGCACGGAACCAATACAGATTGGCAAATTGCTGGTCGGGTAATTGGTAGAGTTTGCCATCGGGTGCGGTGGTGAATTTAGCGCCAATGAAATCTTTCAAATCCAGACCTGGATTGGTGAAATCCTTGGCTTCACCAGCCATGAAATCAGTCAGAGGAACGATTTGACCGTAGCGGAAGTGCGTGCCGATCAGATCGGAGTCCGATATCCAACCGTCGTAGATGTTCTTGCCTGACTGCATCTGGGTTTGTAGTTTTTCAACAACATCACCTTCCTGCACGATGTCGTGTTTGACCTTGATGCCCGTGATTTCTTCAAAGGCCTTGGCTAGCACTTTGGATTCGTAAACATGTGTGTCGATGGTTTCCGATACGACGTTGATTTCCTTGATGCCTTTGGCCTTCAGTTTATCCGCGGCTGCAATGAACCACTTCAACTCATCCAATTGTTGCTGCTTGGATAACGTGCTGGGCTGGAATTCCTTGTCGATCCACTTCTGTGCTTCAGGCGCACCAGCCAGTGCGGCTTGGGTGGCCAGTGCAGTGGCGACAACCAGTACGATTCTTTTCATCACAACCATCTCCTTCCAATTATTGTATGCCTTCAATATTGCATTCCGCCCACTGGGTGGAAGGCAAGCAGCCAGTGGGTTGTCAATCCTTATGGGGTCAGCCCCAGCGCATGATGATTAGCAGTACGACAAACGAGATACCAGTACCAATTAGCTGGTGTGTATCAGTCAACCCAGTCCAGGCTAGGTTGACATAAGCTGCGCTGAGCAAGCCCAAAAATAAACGATCACCACGCGTTGTCGTCAGTGGCAGAAAACCGCGCCGTGCGATTGTCGGGCTGACGATTTCCCAGATGGTCATGCCAATCAGCATCACCACTACACAAAGAAAGAAGCCAGCTACGATAGGGGTCCAGGCCATCCATTCCATCATTGTCTCTCCTCGCTATGGCAACGTTTAGACGCGGCCCATCGCAAAACCTTTGGCGATGTAGTTACGTACAAACCAGATCACCAGTGCACCCGGCACGATCGTCAGAATCCCTGCTGCAGCCAGTACGCCCCAATCCATCCCAGCCGCACTGACGGTACGGGTCATTACAGCGGCAATCGGCTTGGCATCGACCGATGTCAGTGTTCGTGCCAGCAATAACTCCACCCAACTGAACATGAAACAGAAGAAGGCAGTCACCCCAATGCCTGCGCGAATCAATGGAATGAAGATGCGAAGAAAAAAGCGCGGAAAACTGTAACCATCGATGTAGGCCGTCTCGTCAATTTCACGCGGAATACCGGACATGAATCCTTCCAGAATCCACACTGCCAGTGGTACGTTGAACAGCATATGTGCCAGGGCAACGGCAATGTGCTGATCAAATAGGCCAATGCTGGAATACAACTGGAAGAACGGCAGCAGAAATACAGCTGGTGGCGACATGCGGTTGGTCAGCAACCAGAAGAACAAATGTCTGTCACCCATAAAGTTGTATCGGGAAAATGCATAAGCTGCCGGCAACGCGACGGCTACTGACAGTACCGTGTTGATTGCGACATAGATCAGCGAGTTGATGTAACCCGAGTACCAGGATGGATCTGTCAGAATCAGTTTGAAGTTATCAAAAGTGACTTGCACTGGCCAAAGACTGAATCCGCCGAGGATTTCCTCGTTTGATTTCAGTGCCATGGTCAACATCCAATAAATGGGCAGAATGGCCAGGATCAAGTAGATCGTCAGCAAGATGCTTCGTTTTTTCATGCCTTTATCTCCTGTTGGCTGGCCTGCCCGGCGTTCTGAATCAGGTTGTAGAACACGAAGCACAGCAACAGGATGATCAGGAAATAGATCAGTGAGAATGCTGCTGCGGGTCCCAGATCAAACTGGCCAACTGCCTTTTGTGCCAGATATTGCGACAGGAAGGTGGTGGCATTACCAGGGCCGCCACCAGTCAGTACGAACGGTTCGGTGTAGATCATGAAGCTATCCATGAAGCGCAGTAGGAGGGCGATCAGCAGTACACCACGCATTTTTGGCAGTTGAATGAAGCGAAACACGGCCAAGCGGGAGGCACCATCAATCTTGGCTGCCTGGTAATACGCTTCCGGGATGGCACGCAAGCCTGCGTAACAGAGCAGGGCGACCAGCGGTGTCCAGTGCCACACATCCATTACCAGTACAGTCAGCCAAGCATCAATGGCGTTACCTGTATAGTTGTAGTCAATACCCACTTTGGTCAGTAATACACCAGCCAAACCGATATCGGTCCGTCCAAAAATTTGCCAGATGGTGCCAACTACATTCCAGGGGATCAACAGGGGCATGGCCAGTAATACGAGGCTGAGCGAAGCACGCCAGCCTGTGGCGGGTAATGCCAGGGCCAACATGATACCGAGCGGAATCTCGATCATCAGAACGGCGCTGGAGAAGATGATCTGGCGATACAATGCGCCATGTAATTCGCTGTCTCGCAATACTGCCTTGAACCATTCGGTACCAACGAACACGCGCTGATCGGGGCCCAGAATATCCTGTACTGAGTAGTTCACTACGGTCATCAATGGGATGAGGGCAGAAAATGCCACAGATAAGATTACCGGTAGGACTAGGAACCAGGCTTTCTGATTGAGGGTTTTGTTCATGTTGGCTCCTTATTCAACCCGTTGCCCATCGGCATAGAACATGATGCGTTCTGGTTCAAATGCCAACCGTACTTGGCTACCATCAAGTAATTCATGTTCGCCCAACTTCGCCCGTACAGTCTGATCACCAATTTTGGCGGTTAAGAGCTTGTAAGTGCCAAGATCTTCCAGCTTCACGATGCGAGCGCTGACGGTGCTACGATCGCCATTCCTGGCACGGCGGACAAATTCCGGACGAATGCCAAGTGTCAATTTGTTACCTGCTTTACGCAGTTGTTGTATGCGCTCAGGGGGGATAGGTAGTTGTTGGTCGGCAAGTTGAATGCTGTTTTCCAATACTTCGCAGGGCAACAGATTCATGCCTGGGCTCCCGATAAAGTGGCCGACGAAGGTGTGTTCCGGAGTCTCGAAAAGAGCCTGTGGGGGCCCGCTTTGTACGACACGACCCTCATACATGACGACCACCTGGTCTGCAAAGGTCAGGGCCTCGATCTGGTCATGGGTGACATAGATCAGTGACAATTTCAGCTGCTGGTGAATGCGTTTGAGCTGACGACGCAACAACCATTTCACATGTGGATCAATGACCGTCAGGGGTTCATCGAAGAGGACTGCAGCCACATCTTTGCGCACTAGACCGCGACCAAGTGAAATCCGCTGCTTGTCCTCTGCGGATAAACCACTGGCGCGGCGCTTCAGCTCCGAGGATAGATCCAGGATCTCGGCGATCTCCTGTACACGGCTGCGTACCTCGCTTTCAGCTACTTTGCGGTTGCGCAAAGGAAAGGCAAGGTTGTCAAACACTGTCATCGTGTCGTAGATGACCGGGAACTGAAAGACCTGTGCAATATTGCGTTTTTCGGTGGGGAGTTGGGTGACATCTTTGCCGTCAAACAGTACTTTGCCGTCACTGGGAATCAGTAAACCAGAAATGATATTCAGCAGCGTGGTCTTGCCGCAGCCGGATGGCCCAAGCAAAGCGTAAGCGCCACCATCATCCCACACCATGCTTTGTGGTTGCAGCGAAAAGGGCAGGTGGCTGGCGTAGCGGTGCCCAAGGTTGACAAGTTCAATTTTAGCCATGGGGGCTCCTACACTGCAGCAGAGGCGTGGTGTGCCGCCTGTAACGCATTGCGCTCTGGCGAGGCCAATAGCTGGCCTGACGGTGTAAACGCGAATACTTCGGCGGGGTTGATATAGAGCGTGATTTTGCTGCCAGGATTGAGCAATTGCACACCAGGTAATTGGGCAACCAGGGATATTCCTGAATGGTGAGCATGCAGATAGGTATCTGAGCCGCTGATCTCTGCCAAGTCGACGTCACACGGGATGGCACAGTCCTGGCCACTTTGCGGTGTCAATCGTACATGGCAAGGGCGAATACCTACTGTGATACCCCCTTCATTCAAGGTATTTAAATGGGAAGACAGTGACAGGCGGGTGCTGTTACCCAAAGCCACTTCACGCTGCGTTGCATGGAGATGGGCCGCCAGCAGGTTCATTGGCGGGTCGCTGAATACTTCTGCGACACGAACAGACACCGGTGCATGGAACACATCCAGTGTTGGTCCGTGTTGCAAAAGACGACCTTCGTCCATTACTACGGTATGACCACCTAGTAAGAGCGCTTCTTGAGGCTCAGTTGTGGCATAGACCACAGTTGTTTCGCCATTGGTGAACAGGTCTTTCAATTCTGCGCGCAGTTCTTCACGCAACTTGTAATCTAGATTGACTAGGGGCTCGTCCAGTAATAGTAATGGAGCCTGTTTGACCAAAGCACGTGCCATGGCGGTACGTTGCTGCTGCCCGCCGGAAAGCTCGCCGGGTAAGCGATCCAGCAAGTGTGCAATATGTAGCTTTTCCGCCACGGCATTCACTCTGGCTTTGATCTCTGCAGCACTGATGCCACCTTGTAGTTTGAGGGGCGAGGCAATGTTTTCAAACACAGTGAATGATGGATAATTGACGAACTGCTGGTAAACCATCGCCAGATTACGCTTGCGGACTGATACACCGGTCACGTCAATGTCACTGTCGATCACGCGGCCACTGGTGGGGCTATCAAGCCCAGCCATCAATCGCATCAGCGTGGTTTTGCCAGCCCGGGTTGGCCCGAGCAGGACATTGATCTGTCCCGGCGCAAGCTCCAGATCCAGCGGGTAGATATGGGTTTCACCCCCAACCCGTTTGCTGACGCCGTTTAACTTCAACTGCATGGAACATCCTCCTTGTTCGGGGCTGGCCCCGCTTTATTCCATTTCTTGCTGACACGGTGCAGGTATGTGCAGTGCTGCAGACCGCGCCAAGGATCATTCGATCCAGGAGCCAGCACACGTGACCTAAGGTGCCGCTACAGGCGGCGAATTAATGAAGTGGTGGAAACAGAATCAAACCGTGCACGTCAGCATGCATCTTGTTATCTGCTACTTATTGTTATGACTTGCCGGTGAATCAACAGGTCCTGAAGTTGCTTCGAGCACTATCTGGACTGGCTTTGCACGTACAGCCTCTGATGGGCGCATCCTGTGCAACATATAGACGGCTGATATTCAGCCGCCTTGGACATTATGTTTCGGCTGGCGGTGTGAACCTGACCAGCTCGCTATATAGGTGCCACCATCAGGCTGCAAAATCTGCTTTTTGCTGCGGTAGGTCTGATGCTTGAGTAAGCCATGCATTCAGCACTGTTTCGCCATTGCCAAGGGCGCATAAGCCCAGTTTCGAGCGACGCCAAAGAATATCGGCTGCGGTCCGTGCCCATTCGGTGTTCATCAGATATCGGATTTCTGCCTCAAATAGCCCAGGTAAGATTTCAGTACCAAGATCGCTCATGTGGCGAGCATTGGCCAGTAGCTGTGCACATCGAGTGCCATAAGCCCGGGTATAACGTGCCGCCAAGCTATCTGGTAGCCACGGATGCAGGGTTTTGATCAACTGCAGAAACGCCTCGTAATCGGCCCCGGGAATGTCACCACCAGGCAGTGTTGCGCTATCCGTCCAGGCTGGCGAACCACCGCCAAGCAGCGACTGTAGCTTATCTATGGCCTCTTCTGCCAGTTTTCGGAAGGTAGTGATTTTGCCGCCAAATACGGAGAGTACGGGCGCACCATTGGTGTCGCACTCCAGTGCATAGTCACGAGTCACACTGGATGCATTGCTGGATTCGTCATCTAACAATGGCCGCACACCGGAGTAATGCCAGACTACGTTGCCTGGGTCTACTTTGTGGTGGAAGTAGCGGCTGGCCATATCACAGAGGTAGTTGATTTCATCTTCGTCAGCTTGCACGGCATTGGGATCGCCGGTGTACTCGATATCGGTGGTCCCAATCAGGGTGAAATCCTGCTCGAACGGAATGGCGAAAATGATGCGTTTATCAGGGTTCTGAAAGATATAGGCATAGTGGTGCTCAAAAAGCTTCGGTACCACAATATGGCTACCTTTCACTAGTCGGACACGACGGGATGCATTGACTTGTGTGACCTGTCCGAGCACTTCCGCTACCCAGGGGCCCGCTGCATTGACCAGTGCCCGAGCAGTGACCGTGCGTTGCATGCCTACATTGTCTTGAAGGGTAACGCGCCAATGGTTACCGTCCCGATGTGCCGCCGTGCAATGGGTGCGGGTATGTATTGCAGCACCGCGTTCAGCGGCATCCAGCGCGCACAGTGTGACGAGGCGCGAATCCTGTACCCAGCCATCGGAATATACAAAGCCGCGGCTGTAGCCCGATTTGAGTGGTGCCCCAGCAGGGTGCTGACGTAAGTCGATGGCACGGGAACCACGTAATATCTCACGACGGGCCAAGTGATCATAAAGAAACAGGCCCGCGCGGATCAGCATGGCCGGTCGCATGGCGCTGTTATGGGGCATGACAAACCGCAGTGGCCACATGATATGTGGTGCTGACCGTAGCAGCACTTCGCGTTCTTGCAATGCTTTGCGCACTAAGCCGAATTCATAGTACTCCAGATACCGCAGACCACCGTGGATGAGCTTGGTACTGGCAGAGGAAGTGTGTTGTGCCAGGTCGTCTTTTTCACACAATAATACCGAATACCCTCGTCCTGCTGCATCACGGGCTATACCGGTACCATTGATGCCACCACCAATCACCAGGATATCGAAATCCACTTTTTGCACGTTTGCGTTCTCCGGTTTGGCAGGGGCTGCATGGAATTGTACATATGCCGATACACCTGCAACACGTCATGTGAACTATAGGCGAATATTTTCGTTTTTTACAACTTTTTTTCGTATTGTATTTGCTTTTGGCACAATGTGAAATCGTAATGGTTCAGTTCGATGCTTTGATGATAGGTGATTTGTCAGGGATTATACTGGGGGATGTGTTGATGGTGGTGCGACACATTAGCATGCTATGTGGCTTAATTGTTTGAAAAGTATGGATGTGGCTGCAAATTGATACGGGCGGGGGAGCAGGGTTGGTTGGATTCGGAAATGTTCGTTTTGGCGCGACTGGTGTCGCGCCGGAGGACTATGATTTTGCGTAAAGCACGAAAACGGTAGGAATTTTGTGAAGGTTGGGTGCAGGTTTGGGCCAGTTGGCAATCGGCAACGAAATGATTTGCTCTTCGTCAGTATTCAGGTTGGCTGCAGCACATAGCAAGGTGCTGCCTTTGCATTGGTTCTGAATGGTTTCCAATAGTTGATTGTTGCGGTAGGGTGTTTCAATGAAGGCAATGGCTTCATCTTGCTGTGATGAGCGTCTTTCCAGGTCTTTCAGTGCCTTTGCACGATTGGCTGGGTTGGCCGGCAGGTAGCCATGAAAGCTGAATCGCTGGCCATTGGCACCTGATGCCATCAATGCAAGTAAAATGGATGAGGGGCCCACCAAGGGCTTCACGCGGATGCCGTGTGCGTGTGCATGACGGACCAGTAGCGCTCCCGGGTCTGCAATGGCTGGGCAGCCGGCTTCTGATAATAGGCCGGCATCATGGCCCTCCAGCAATGGCTTCAGCAGCGAGGCAACGGCATTGGTTGGTGTGTGTTCATTCAGTTCGCTCATCTGCAGCTGTTGTAGGGGGCTCTGAATCTCAATCTGCTTCAAATACTGTCGAGCAGTTTTGGGATGTTCGACAATAAAGTGTTGCAGCTTGGCAGCAATCTGTTGCGCGTCTGTTGGCAGGAAGTAGGTAAGTGGAACATCGCCTAGGGGCGCTGGAATGAGGTAGAGCGTGCCGTAAGTCATCAGTGTTTTACAGTATTGGGTAGTTGACGTTATTCAGCATGTCGATAAGGCGAATTAGGGGAAGACCAATCAGGGCATTGGGGTCGTCGCCGGAAATGGCTTCAATGATGACGATGCCAAGACCTTCTGATTTTGCACTGCCTGCACAATCATAGGGTTGTTCTTTGCGTAGGTAGGCTTCAATCAGCTCATCGCTGATGTCGCGGAAATGTACGGAGGTGACGACATCTGCAGTTTGAAGTGAGTCGCTACGGGTGTCGAGCAATGCCAGTGCGGAATGGAATTCAACGATGCGGCCGCGCATTTTCCGCAGTTGTGCTACTGCGCGCTCATGGGTGTGTGGTTTTCCAATCTGTTCGCCATCTAAGGTTGCAACCTGGTCTGAGCCAATGATCAACGCGTTGGGGTGCAGGGTGGCCAGCGAGCGCGCTTTCCATTCCGATAGGCGCAGGGCGGTGGTGGTAGGTGCTTCATTGGGAAATGGGGTCTCATCCACATTTTGTGGGGTGGTTGCAATAAATGGGATAGCCAATCTTTCAAGTAGCTCTCGTCGATAGCGCGAGGTCGAGGCAAGTATCAATTCTGGGTGCGTCATGTGGCGGATTAAGGGCGAGTTGATCAATCAGCGGAAAACGCTGTGTTTGAATGGAGCGTTTTGACAGTGTTGCCAAATCAGTATAACATGCGCCGTTTATGTCCGACTCTATCTTCATCGACAGCGAACAGTTTGCCCGAGATGGCCAGCATCTGACTGGTTCTGTGGCGGTTGCCGATCTTGCGCGGCTGCATGATCAATTGATCGGCACTGATGGGAATGTTACCTATGAGCTGCTAGGCGGTACTGACCTTCGTAAGCGCGGTACGCTTACCTTGCGAGTAGTGGGTAGTGTTCAGCAATTATGTCAGCGTTGCTTACAGGCAATGGATGTATCAATCAATACCGATGTATTGCTGACATTGTTTCCAGATGAGCAGGCGATTGAAATTGCTTCGAGTGAAGAGCCGGATATTGAAGGAATTGTGGCGAGCAAGCGTCTTGACGTCGTAGCGCTGGTTGAAGACGAGGTGCTGTTGAGCTTGCCGCTTGCGCCAAGGCATGACGTATGTCGAGCTGCTGGTGATACGAACTCGCGCTCGGATAAGCCTAATCCGTTTGCAGTATTGAAACAGTTGAAACAATCGAAATAACGATTTCGGTTCTCTTTCCAGGAGTTGATGAAATGGCAGTTCAACAGAATAAAAAGTCCCCTTCTAAGCGTGGTATGCACCGTGCGCATGATTTTTTGACCGCTCCTGGCTTGGCTGTTGAGCCTGTGACTGGTGAAGTACACCTGCGTCACCATATCAGCCCGAACGGTTTCTACCGTGGTAAGAAAGTTATCCGCACCAAGGGTGAATAATCAGGGGCGATTGCCCACGCAGCACTGTTTTTTAAAGTATCCACTTCCGGCCGCTCTGCGGTCACCAAAAGATGGACATCACAGTCGCAATCGATGCGATGGGCGGTGATCATGGGCCACATGTCACCGTCCCCGCTGCGCTCAAATTTCTGAGCGACAATCCCGAAGTCAATATCATTCTGGTTGGTCTGCAAGACGCCCTTGAGGTTGAGCTCAAAGCGCGCCGTGCATCCGTCAGTCCACGCTTGCGTATTCACCATGCCAGTGAGGTTGTGGCGATGGATGAATCCCCTGCTTTGGCGTTGAAGAGCAAAAAAGATTCTTCAATGCGTGTTGCCACGAATTTGGTCAAAACAGGTGAAGCGCATGCCAGTGTCAGTGCCGGTAATACTGGTGCGCTGATGGCAATTTCCCGATTTGTTCTTAAAACCTTGCCTGGCATTGAGCGTCCAGCCATAGCCAAGATTATGCCAACTATGACGGGTAGCGTCTGTATGCTGGACCTGGGTGCCAATGTGGATTGTACGCCTGAGCAATTGGTGCAATTTGGCATCATGGGCGCCATGCTGGTGTCAGCCGTTCAGCATAAGCCCAATCCAACCGTGGGATTGTTGAATATTGGTTCTGAGGACATTAAAGGAAATGAGATTGTCAAACAAGCTGGTGAGCTGCTTAGAAAAAGTGGTTTGAATTACTATGGTAATGTGGAAGGTAACGATATTTACCTTGGCACAACTGATGTGGTGGTAAGTGACGGATTTACTGGTAATGTTGCGTTGAAGACGTCAGAAGGGCTGGCCAAAATGGTTGGTGTTTTTCTGCGTGAAGAATTCAAGCGGAACACATACAGTAAGCTGGCTGGTATTATCGCTTTCCCGGTATTGCAATCTTTCAAGGATCGCGTAGATTCTCGTCGCTATAACGGTGCCAGCCTGCTTGGTTTGCGCGGTGTGGTTGTTAAAAGTCATGGCGGAGCAGATGAGTTTGCTTTTCGCTATGCACTTGGCCAAGCCGTGGAAGAAGTCAGGAATAAGGTACTGCATCGCATCGCAGAAAAAATCGCCGAGCAATTTCCACCATCCAAAGCAGAAACTGCAGACTAGATTATGTACGCTCGAATCATCGGCACCGGCAGCTATCTCCCAGAGAAAATTCTAACCAACGATGATTTGAGTAAGCTGGTTGATACCAGCGATGCCTGGATCACAGAGCGCACAGGTATCCGCGAGCGCCGGGTCGCTGCAGAGGGTGAAAAAACCAGCGACCTGGCTTTGGCTGCCAGTCGTAAGGCAATTGAAGCGGCAGGGATCAGTCCGTCGGAAATTGATCTGATCATTGTTGCCACAACTACTCCCGATCTGATCTTTCCGAGTACTGCCTGTATTCTGCAGCAAAAACTTGGTATCCCAGGTTGTCCGGCTTTCGACGTCCAGGCAGTGTGTAGTGGGTTTCTTTATGCGCTGGCCACGGCTGATAATTTCATTCGCGCTGGGTCCAGTCGCTGTGCGCTTGTAATTGGTGCGGAAATTTTCTCGCGTATTCTAGACTGGTCAGATCGTACAACCTGTGTGCTGTTTGGCGATGGGGCTGGAGCGGCTGTGTTGAAGCGGGATCAGGTACCCGGTGTCATTGCAACGGAGCTACATGCTGATGGTCGATATACTGACATTCTGCGTGTTCCAGGTAATGTTGCCGAGGGTGCTGTTAAGGGTAAGCCCTATCTGGAAATGGACGGACCTGCAGTGTTTAAATTCGCCGTCAAAGCGCTAGGTGATGCTGCAGAGTCAATTCTTGCAAGTCAACGGGTTGCAAAAACCGAGGTTGACTGGATGATTCCGCATCAGGCCAACCTTCGTATCATTGAATCAACCGCCAGACGGCTGGATTTGCCAATGAGCAAGGTGGTAGTGACGTTACCTTATCACGGTAATACATCTGCTGCTTCGATACCGTTGGCGCTGGATACGGCTGTCCGCGATGGACGGGTCAAGAAGAACGATTTGTTGTTGTTAGAAGGTATTGGTGGCGGATTTGCATGGGGCTCCGCGCTTGTTCGTTGGTAACCGATTCCTTTATGCAACAATTACAAGCTATATAAAAACAAGATCAGTATTTAGCCAAAGAAAACGGTTGTAATCAGTAGATGGGAGGCGCTCGATGAGCACCGCTTTTGTTTTTCCTGGGCAGGGTTCGCAATCCGTAGGTATGTTGGACGGATTTGCAGAACTGACCACTGTCAAAGATTCGATCGATGAAGCCGGTAGTGTGTTGGGCTTCGATCTATGGACCATGATTGCGCAAGGTCCGCAAGAGCACTTGAATCAAACTGTCAACACCCAACCGGCCATGTTGGCTGCAGGGGTGGCCATGTATCGGGCATGGTGCGAGTTAGGTGGTATGCCCCCAGCCTGGTTGGCAGGACATAGTTTGGGTGAATATACTGCACTTGTCGTGGCAGGTTCGCTTGACTATGCTGATGCGCTCCGTTTAGTTCGTTTTCGTGCCGTGGCCATGCAAGATGCGGTAGCAGAAGGCGAAGGTGCTATGGCTGCGATTTTGGGACTAGATGATGCGTTGTTGCTAGACGCTTGCCGTGAGGCTGCCGAAGATCAGGTGTTGGAAGCAGTCAACTTCAATTCCCCAGGGCAGGTAGTAATTGCCGGGCACTGTGCAGCGGTTGAGCGGGGCATGGAAACTTGTAAGGCTAAAGGGGCAAAGCGGGCATTGCTACTTCCGGTAAGTGTGCCATCGCATTGTGCTTTGATGAAGCCTGCTGCGGAGCGTTTGTCGGCTGAACTTGCCAAAGTGCGGATTTCCATACCTACTATCCCTGTCATTCATAATGCCGATGTGACAGTGCATTCCACCCAAGAAGCGATCCGAGATGTGTTGGTTCGTCAGCTGTACAGTCCGGTTCGCTGGGTCGAAACGGTTCAGTATCTGGTCACTCAGGGTGTTTCCCAGGTGGTGGAGTGTGGGCCTGGCAAGGTATTGGCTGGCCTGAACAAGCGCATTGACGCTGGTGTCAAAGGTGTTGCATTGGTGGATGTTGTGTCCATGCGCACGTTGCTTGATGCCTGATTCGACTTCCATTCTTTTCCCAAAATCAAGGTGAGACATGTTTGAAGGTAAAGTGGCGCTGGTTACTGGCGCAAGTCGTGGCATTGGTCAGGCAATCGCACTAGAGCTTGCTAGGCAAGGTGCTACGGTTGTTGGTACTGCGACTACTGAGCAAGGGGCTACTGCAATCTCTGCCTATTTGACAGACGCTGGCGTGAAAGGTGTTGGTATGTCGCTGAATGTCAATGATGGCGTGCGGACAGATGCCGTGTTGGAGCAGATTCAAAAACAGTATGGTGACATTGCAATGCTGGTGAACAACGCTGGTATTACACGTGATCAACTGTTGATGCGTATGAAGGAGGAGGATTGGGACGATGTTATGTCGACCAATCTCAAATCCGTATTCAGGCTTTCCAAAGCTGTATTGCGTAGCATGATGAAGGCTCGATGGGGGCGCATCGTCAGTATTGCTTCCGTTGTGGGTAGCACCGGGAATCCGGGGCAAGCCAATTATGCGGCAGCCAAGGCTGGTATCATGGGCTTTACCAAATCTCTGGCACGGGAGGTGGGTAGCCGCAATATTACGGTTAACTGTGTCGCACCTGGATTTATCGATACGGATATGACCCGGGTGCTGCCGGACGAGGCGAAGGCCGAGTTGATCAAGCAGATTGCACTGGGACGTTTGGGTACCCCACAGGACATTGCAGAGGCTGTTGGTTTTCTTGCTTCGGATAAAGCGGCTTATATTACTGGTACTACGCTCCATGTGAATGGTGGTATGTACATGAATTAATAGGCGAAAATTGCTTCGCCACAAGGCTTGCGCCCGGGTTTGCGAATTTTGGTACAATGCCCGGGCTTTTATTAATCCTCTTGAAAGGTATGGGTTAGTTAAATGGAAAACATCGAACAGCGTGTGAAAAAGATCGTAGCTGAGCAACTCGGTGTGAATGAAGCTGAAGTCAAGAACGAATCCTCGTTCGTTGACGATCTGGGCGCTGATTCGCTGGATACGGTTGAACTCGTCATGGCGCTGGAAGAAGAGTTTGATCTGGAAATTCCGGACGAAGAAGCCGAAAAGATCACCACGGTTCAACAGGCAATCGACTACATCGTTGGCCACCAGAACTAACCTGTTCAGGTTTCATGCCGGCCGCGGCTTGCCCACAAGGCTTGCGCGCCGGCGGCAACTGATGTTGCACTCTTCCTTATCTTGTATGTGGAGCTACCTTGTCTAAACGCAGAGTAGTTGTCACCGGTCTTGGTCACTTATCCCCTGTTGGTAATAATGTGGAACAAGGCTGGGCCAATATTATCGCCGGTCAGTCCGGCATCGCCCGAATCACCCGCTTCGATCCGTCTAGCTGCACGTCGCAGATTGCCGGTGAAGTGAAGGGATTCGATGTTACAGAATATCTCTCCCCCAAAGATGCCCGCCGCATGGATATTTTCATCCATTACGGTATGGCTGCGGGCATTCAGGCAGTGCGCGATGCAGGGTTGGATAATCTGGAGGGCCTGGATGCAGAACGCATTGGCGTGATCATTGGTTCCGGTATCGGCGGTTTGCCGATGATCGAAGACACGCACAAGGCGATGCTGGATGGTGGGACACGTAAGGTGTCGCCATTCTTTATCCCTAGTTCCATCATCAATATGATTTCCGGCAACTTGTCGATTCATTTTGGCTTCAAAGGGCCAAACTATGCGATCGTCAGTGCCTGCACGACAGCTGCACACTGTATCGGTGATGCTGGCCGTCTCATCGAATATGGTGATGCGGACATCATGGTTTGTGGTGGTGCCGAATCGGCAGTTACGCCGTTGACCATGGGTGGCTTTGGCGCTGCACGTGCCTTGTCTACTCGAAACGATGACCCGGCGACAGCAAGTCGTCCTTGGGATGCTGGTCGGGATGGTTTCGTGCTGGGTGAAGGTGCGGGAGTGGTTGTACTTGAAGAGTATGAACATGCCAAGCGCCGTGGTGCGAAGATCTACGCCGAGCTGGTCGGCTATGGCATGAGTGCCGATGCTTACCATATGACAGCACCGTGTGAGGATGGTGAAGGCGCAGCCCGTTGCATGAAGAATGCCTTGCGCAATGCAGGCCTGAATCCTGACCAGATTGATTACGTCAATGCGCATGGGACTTCGACACCTTTGGGTGATATGGCTGAAACCGTTGCGATCAAGCGTTGTTTTGGCGATTACGCCAAGCAGCTGGCGGTCAGTTCGACCAAGTCGATGACTGGTCACTTACTGGGTGCTGCAGGTGGGGTCGAAGCGGTCTATTCGGTGCTGGCATTGCACAACCAGATTGCACCGCCAACCATCAACATGATGGAGCAGGATCCCCAGTGTGATCTGGATTACGTCCCGAATACGGCGCGTGAAATGAAAATTGAATACGCGCTTTCCAACTCATTTGGTTTCGGTGGCACCAATGGTACGTTGGTGTTTAAACGAGCCTAATGTTGACCACGGGCACCTGTTCAAGGTGCCCGTATTATTTTCCCTTCCAACGCCATGCATTATTCCAAGCTTGATCGGCTTCCTGACCTGATCAGCCTACACGCTGCAGCGCCCACACGTTTTCCTTATTTGTTGCAGTCCTCCGGCGACACTGGTTGGGACATCCTGTTTGCTTATCCACGCGACGTTGAACTGTTTTGGGCAGGTGATGGCCGAGACGTATTTGTCGAATTGGATCGACGATGTTGTGTTGCACACCGCCAGGAGTCAACCCCTGTTGGTGTAGACTTTCCACCTTTCCGAGGCGGGTGGTTCATTTACCTGGGTTACGAGATGTTGCAGGCGATTGAACCAACAGTCCCCGTTTTGGCAGCAGTTCGACCTTTTCCGCGAGCCATGCTTGCAAATGTACCAGCTGCAATTTGCATCAATCGTACCAAGCAGGAAGCATGGGTGATATCTGATACCGATGAGTCCCTACTGCATGAGTTGCTTGGCGTGTGCCGTACGGCCAAGCCAAAAGCTGCCGTGCCTATCTCTCTGCTGGCGTTGGGAGAAGAGCCTGCTGAACAGTTCTTGACCGGTGTGGACCGCATCAAGCGCTATATTCGTGAAGGCGATGTATTTCAGGTCAACCTGTCACGTGAATGGACGGCTGAGCTGGATCCGTCAATACAACCGGTGGACATGTTCCAAGCACTACGAACCGCGAATCCGGCGCCGTTTTCCGGTTTGGTCAGGTTGAGTGAGACACATAGTATTGTCAGCTCGTCACCAGAACGTCTGTTGCGTGTACAGAATGGTTGGGCAGATACCAGGCCGATTGCTGGGACCCACCCTCGTTCACAGGATGCGGACGAGGATGCAGCACTGAAGGCGCGGTTGATCGGTAGTATCAAGGAGCGCGCCGAACACGTGATGCTGATTGATCTGGAGCGTAACGATCTGGGACGGGTATGTGTACCCGGGACCGTGCAGGTAGATGAATTGATGGCAGTGTGCAGTTATGCCTATGTGCATCACATTGAATCCAATGTCAAAGGTCGCTTGCGTGACGATATCACCCCGGCAAGAGCCATTCAGGCCATGTTCCCGGGCGGTACCATTACAGGCTGTCCAAAGGTACGTACCATGCAGATCATTGCCGAGCTGGAGTCTGGCCCGCGGCATGCCTATACCGGCAGTTTTGGCTATGTGAATCGTGACGGTAGCATGGATACCAATATCCTGATTCGTACCTTCATGCAAACTGGTAACCAACTTCGTTTTCGGGCCGGCGCCGGAATAGTGGCAGATTCGGACCGCGAGCGTGAATTGCAGGAAACAAGGGCGAAAGCCCGTGGTTTGTTGCGTGCATTGGGTGTGACAGCATGATATTGATCAACGGCCATCGGGATGGACGGATCGCTGCCAATGATCGCGGTGTTGCGTATGGTGATGGCGTATTCCGTACCATGCCGATAAGGCAGGGTGTGATACCTTTCTGGGCGCGGCAGTGGGACGCGTTGGAGCGGGATTGTGCCACTCTGCATATGTCTCGGCCTGATTTGATACAATTGCAGTCTGAACTGCGGCAATGCATGGCCGGTATTGTCGAAGGGGTGGCTAAGATCACGCTGACGCGTGGCGAAGGACCGCGAGGTTATCGTATTGATCCCACTGCACCGATGACACGAATCGTTCAGGCTCACGCCGGCTTTCCCTACCCGCAGTCGTTGGCAGAACATGGCGTGGCCTTGACCCGCTGTGTGACACCTGTGACGCGCCAGCCTATGCTGGCCGGAGCAAAAACCTTAAACCGACTAGATAGCGTGCTGGCCCGTCGTGAGTGGGATGATCCTGCGGTCTTCGATGGCTTGATGTCCGATGGCGAAGGTGCCTGGCTGGAAACCACGATGTGCAGTCTATTTGTTGTCGTGGCCGGGGCTGTCCATGTACCTGATTTATCATGTGGTGGGGTATCCGGCGTCAGTCGGGAATTGGTCTTGACATGCAGTCAACGTTTGTCGATACCAGTAATAGTAAGTCGGATTGATGATGCCCTATTAACCAGGGCACAGGCGGTATTTGTAGCAAATAGTCTGGCAGGTGTACTGCCGGTGGTACGGATTGCCGAATTGGCATACAGTGATTTGCGTTTAATCAGACAAATTCAGGCTGAGATGACTATACTCTCGGCCCTAGATACCTCATTGAGCAGCATATGAAGATATTCCTCACTCTGACCCTTTGCCTGACGCTCATTTCACCGGTTATGGCGGCAGAGACGGTCACGACAGTTTATGATCCAGCACAACATACGGAAAAGATGCGGTTGCATTGTGCGGAACTCGACAATCAATTGGCCTTGATGGCCAAGCGGGAAAAGCGGGGTTTACATAAGCGTGAACGTGAGCGTTTCTATCAGAAACGTGATGAGCTGCAAGGAAAGCGTGAGAAGCAATGTGCTCAATTCAAAGTGCAATGATTGATCTGCCGGTTTGAGCGAAACTGCATGTTGATCTTCAAGGGCCACCAGCAGGTGGCCTTTTTATTGGACTGATCAGTTGCACCATCCGGTACTTACCCATAAACCCGCTATACTCGCCGCCATGGATGAATTCAATCTGATCCAACGCTTTTTTACTCGCACGACACCCAGTGCCTTGCTAGGCATTGGTGACGATGCTGCATTGATCCAGCCCACTGTGGGCCAGGCAATTGCCACATCGGCCGATATGTTGGTGGAGGGTAGGCATTTCCTACCGGATACCGACCCGTATCGTCTTGGTTGGAAGGCTCTGGCCGTGAATCTGTCCGATCTTGCTGCCATGGGCGCCACGCCACGCTGGGCATTATTGAGCCTGGCATTACCAGATGCTGACCCAACGTGGTTGTCCGGTTTTTCGCAAGGCTTCTTCGAGCTGGCTACACAATTCGAGGTTGAGTTGATTGGTGGTGACACTACACGTGGACCACGCAATCTGTCTGTACAGATCATCGGCGAGGTACCACCAACGGCAGCGTTGCGACGGGATGGGGCGAAACTGGGTGACGATATCTGGGTATCAGGCCATCTTGGCGAGGCGGCACTTGGGTTGGCAGTACTGCAACAGCGTGTACAACTGCCTGGCGATGCGTCCAGAATCGCAGTCGACCGCCTTGAACAGCCTATGCCACGTGTGGCATTAGGTTTGGCATTGCGTAGGGTGGCGCACAGTGCGATTGATATATCGGATGGTTTGTTGGCCGATTTGGGACATATTCTGGAACGAAGTCAGGTGGGGGCAGTTGTGGATGCACGTCAATTGGTTTGTCGGCCAGTCTTGCAATCTGCCTTGGCATGTGTAGCGGGTTTGTCATATCAACTGGCAGGAGGCGATGACTATGAGCTGTGCTTTACTGCGGGGACAGATCACCGACAAGCCATTGCTGGCTTGTCGGACACGTTAGGGTTGCCACTGGCCCGCATCGGAAAGATTGTGCCTAACGGATTGACCGTGCTGGGTATGGATGGCGAGCCTATGGTCATTTCAAAGACAGGATTCAATCATTTTGCAGACTAATCCCGCGCCTAACGTCAAGCCTACTTGGCGCTTTATTCTGGCACATCCGGCTCGTTTTCTTGCTTTTGGTTTTGGTAGTGGTCTCAGCCCCAAGGCACCCGGAACTTTTGGAACGCTGGTCGCAATTCCACTTTACGCCTTGTTGATTGCATTGCTTCCAGAACCGATGGTGTGGGGCGCGATTGTTGTGATGTGCATAGCCGGCATCTGGATTTGCGATGTGGCCGGCAAGGCATTGGGCGTGGCAGATCACGGTGGCATCGTGTGGGACGAAATTGCCAGCTTTTGCATTGTGCTGGCGGTGGTACCGAAGACACCACTCTGGTGGGCGATTGCGTTTGGCTTGTTTCGGTTGTTTGATATCTGGAAGCCATTCCCGATTCGCCAACTGGATGCGAGAACTCACAGTGGCCTGGGTGTGATGCTGGATGATGTGTTGGCAGCTGGCTATAGCGTGGTGTGCTGCCTGGTGTTGATGCAATTGAACTTGTTGGGCTGAAAGCCCCCCCGCCGGGAATCGAACCCAGAACTGCCCCTTAGGAGGGGGCCGTTATATCCATTTAACTACAGGGAGATGGGCTTAGGTCGCGAAGCTAGGCTTACGATTTCGCGATAAAACAAGGCCCGCATTATACCCATTTCCATCTGTTCGAGGGAAGCATGTGCGAATGCCGCTTGCGGTGGGCATGGCAGTGGATATCCCGTTTGTCACTTCACTACTGCAAAACCCCATCTCCACCAAGTCTGTGACTGACAGCCTGATGGGTACAGGCTGTCTTGGTTTGGCAGAATGAATCCGGCCTGTCATGTTGCATCAATGTAGTTGCATCTAATCAACCGTGCTACCTGCTGCTTTCCACCTCATACGATAGATGGCATCACCATCGGCCATCGCATGTTTTTTGCTGTGATGGTGCCTCTCTATTTATATATCTGATCATTCATATAATCGATTGTTTAAATGTTTGATATTTAATTGTATTTTTTGTTGATTTTGATTGTTGTGTTGGCTAAACCGGATCTATAGGCGAGTGCTTTATCACTGTCTGTTTAAATTCGAATTATCGAATGTTCTGTGATTGAGCTCGTCGATGATGTGTTGCATGGTGATTACTCGAGCCCGGTTGTGTGAGGTGTGCTGAACAATAACGGGTAGCACCCGCAGGTTTTTGAGTTGGGATTTGCCTCGAGTCGCGGTACTGATGTTCAACCATTCTCATAGAGAAGGAGTGCAACATGGACGGTTATATTGCTGAAATCAGGCTGTGGGCTGGGACGTGGGCGCCAGTTGGTTGGCAGTTTTGCAATGGCCAGCTCTTGCAGGTCAACTCGAATGCAGCGTTGTTCAGCTTGATTGGCAACACTTATGGTGGTGATGGCAGAACAACTTTTGCCCTACCAGACTTACGCGGCAGGGTACCACTTGGCGTTGGGCAGGGCCAAGGTCTTCCTACCAATTATCAATTGGCCGGTAAAGGTGGTGCTGAGTCGGTGACACTGTCCCAGGCCCAATTACCGGCCCATAACCATACGATTGCACTGAACGCAGGCACTGACAACAGCAATGGTATTACCAACCCAACAGTGGGTTCGACAGTCTTCTTGACCGCTGGGGCAGCATTTATCGGTCGCGACCCTATCACCTTGAATGGCCTCTACACCAGCGCCGACCCAGGCCCGAATGCAGGAAAAGTAGGGGGGGGATCATCAGGTGTGACTGGTCAGTCAGCCCCGGTGGATGTGCGTGAACCATATATGGCGTTGAATTTCATCATCTGTATCAATGGTTTGTACCCAGATCGCCCTTGAGGAAAATACGTGATAAGGGGAGGCAGCGTGATTGGCAGGTCCAGTCCGGGCTGCTTTCGTGATGTGACCAGGCCGCTGATCCAAGACCAGGTTCGGCGGCCAGTTGTCGTCTGGTTCCAAAGGCAGGTTTGTTGTTGGCGGGAACGGGCAGGGCGACTTGTCCGGCTTGAATGGAAGTTTGCTCAGGAGAAGTTCGATGGCGCAGTTGAATCGTGATACCCGGCCGCAACGCCGGTCGTTTGCAGCTTCCATGCGGGCTCTGGAGCCACGCATCATGTTCGATGCTGCAGTGGCCCCCACGTTGGCCGATATGGCAGCAGAAGTCAGCCAGCCCATCGGTATTGCCAATACGCATGATGCCCTGGCACCTGTCACACCCAATTTGGCCGGACACCGTGCGGTGGTATTTGTTGACAACGCAGTCAGAAATTATCAGCAACTGGTTGGATCGATCGCACCAGAGGCTGAAATTGTCTTGCTGGACCATACGCAGGATGGCTTGGGTCAGATGTCTGCCTATTTGGCGGGGCGCCAAGGTTTCGATGCCATCCATGTCATCAGCCACGGCAATAGCGGCACGCTTTATCTGGGTACTACCCGGCTGGACAATTCGACACTGAATCAGCACACCGCTGCGTTGACTACCATTGGTCAAGCATTGACTGCCCAGGGGGATCTGCTGCTTTATGGCTGCGATGTCGCGGCAAACGAATCTGGTGCAACATTTGTCAACCAGCTGTCGACCCTGACGGGTGCGGATATTGCGGCCTCAACCGATCGAACCGGTACATTGCACCTGGGGGGAGATTGGATACTGGAGGCTAGGACTGGAACCATCGAAGCATTGTCTGTGTTGTCGGCGGACGGTGCGCGAGCGTACAACGATCTGCTGGCATTGCCATCTGCCAACCAATCGTTCAGCACCACCTATTACAACAACAACCGTGGTGCCAATACAGTCGATGGATTCACCATTACAGCAGGCGCCAGTACGACAATTTTGACGACATCCACGTCAATCTATATCAACGGAACCAACGTCAGTGGCGGTAACAAGTTCGGCACCATCGTCTGGACGGCAGACAATACCGACTTGGCGACGTTCGATCTGGATACGTTGACCGTGACCAACCTGGGGGGTAACTTCCAGATTGAGGTTTCCGCCACTTCTGGTGGCAATCCCGTGACCCAAACGGCCAATATCTTGACGGGGTCAGGTACCACAGCAATTGATATCGATGCGACACAATTCAACGATATCTCCAGCTTTACCATCAAAGTCACCAACACCAGCGGCGCTAGCACACAGAACATCGATCTCGTGTCGATGGTATTGGCGGATCTGAAGGCACCGGTTTCAAACAATGCACCGGTCAACACAGTACCCAGCGCGCAGACTTTCAATGAAGATGGTAGCAAGACCTTTTCCAGCGGTGGCAGCAATGCCATTTCCGTCAGTGATGCAGATGGCGACAACCTGACTGTAACGCTATCTGCAACGGGGGTCAGTGGGTCGTTGGTGTTGGCGACCACAGCCGGCCTGACCATGATCGACGGCGATGGTAGTGACGGTACCTTGAGCTTCAGCGGTGCGGCAGCCAATATCAATACCGCGATGAATGGCCTGGTTTACACCCCGACCGCCAACGCCAATGGCGCTGCAACATTGCAGATTGTGACCAGCGACGGGGTTGCCAGCGATACCGATACCGTAGCAATGACGGTAACGGCCGTGAACGATGTCCCGACCGATATCGGGCTCAGTGCTTCGTCGGTGAACCAGTCTGGCGGTACCAATGCCACCGTCGGCACGTTGAGTGCGACGGATATTGACTCGGCCTCGTTTACCTATACCTTGGTAAGTGGCGTAGGCGATACGGATAATGCATCCTTCAACATCAGCGGTAGCACGTTGCGTGCTAACAACGCGGCTGTCATGAGTGCCGGCGTTTACTCGATCAGGGTGAGGGTGGACGACGGTGCCAGTGGCACCTATGAAGAGGTGATGAGCATCACCGTTGTGGACAATGTGGCTCCGACCGTAACTTCAAGCAGCTCGGCATCGGCGGCCAATGCAAGCAGCGCGACCTATACGGTGGTATTCAGCGAGAGCGTCACCGGTGTCGACCTGAGCGACTTCACGTTGACGACGACAGGTACGGCGGCAGGTACCCTGGCCAGCATCAGTGGCAGTGGCACCACCTATACCATTACCGTCAATGGTATCAGCGGCAGTGGCACCATGGCGGTGGATCTGAACGGCGCGGGGACCAGTATCATCGATGCCAATGGCAATGCCATCGGTGGTGGCTTCAGTGGCACCGCACGGACGGTGGATCTGGATGCCCCAACGGTGAACGCCAGCAGCTCGGCATCGGCGGCCAATGCAAGCAGCGCGACCTATACGGTGGTATTCAGCGAGAGCGTCACCGGTGTCGACCTGAGCGACTTCACGTTGACGACGACAGGTACGGCGGCGGGCACCCTGGCCAGCATCAGTGGCAGTGGCACCACCTATACCATCACCGTCAATGGTATCAGCGGCAGTGGCACCATGGCGGTGGATCTGAACGGCGCGGGGACCAGTATCATCGATGCCAATGGCAATGCCATCGGTGGTGG